>CBDUEF010000058.1:0-11031 GCA_965366095.1 uncultured Cypionkella sp.
GCCCAAATTCAAACAGGATTTTCCTGATCTGGAAATCGTCATTGATACCGCCTGGTTTGCACGCCCATCTTTTTCGATCGGAGATATCGACGTGCTTATCACTTATGGCAACGGCAGTTGGCCCGGGATGCAGGTAGTCCCACTTTTGTCCGAACGCTTAACTCCTATGTGCGCGCCCGAACATTTGCCGATGCTTGGTGATCCTGCCGATATCGAACGTCTCTCGGATTGCGTGTTGCTGCATTCTAACGTGCGCCAAAGTGACTGGACCTTGTGGCTGAATTCCGTTGGCGCTTATTCGCTGAGAGGCAAATCAAATCAGGTTTTTGACACACAGGACTTTACATTCACCGCCGCCCGCCATGGCTACGGAGTCACCATGGGCGATCTAAGTTTCGCAGTCGACGATTTGGCGAATGGCGTCCTTGTAGCACCATTTTCGCGTTTGGTTGAAAGCGGCTATGGATATTTCGCGATTTACCCTGCACGCGGTGACATTCCTGAAAGAGTCCAAGATTTCACACACTGGCTTGCCTCCGCAGCAACCAAAGACAGCAAATAAGAGGGCTATGTCCAAGCCTCCGATATCGAAACTGTTGTAGGTGATGAACTTTTGAACTTCGCGCGTGCTGACCTAAGATCATTCTGGATCAAGCGGTAGCAATTCCCGGTTCTCAGACCGCAGGTCTTGGAATTGCCTTTATCGTCTCGCTTGGGTTGGCGTTATATTCCACCTCAAAAGGCGCAGGCAGTCTGATTGAAGGTCTCAATGTCGCGCATGACGAAGCGGAAACCCGCGGCTTCTTCTTGCGCATGATGGTTACTCTCGGGCTGACGGTGCTGATGATTGTGGGATTGATCGCAGGCCTGATTGCCACTCTGGCGGTTCCTGCTGCATTGGTTTGGTTTGCCCTGCCGGATTGGGTGGAAGTTTCTGCGAGTCTCGCGCGCTGGATCGTGTTATTTTCACTCGGCGTCATAGGGCATGCTGCGCTCTATCGCTGGAACCCGGCGCGCGCGAACGCAAAATGGCGCTGGCTGACCGTTGGCTCGCTGGTCAGCGCGGCCCTGTGGCTGACGGTGCAAAAAACGGGCGCTCATTCAGTGTCTCAATCACTGAGACGCGCGCGAATATCTACTGCAATTTGGCCCGAAATGTAAGGTTTGGGGATGAACGTCGCACCAGATGGCACTATGGCACATAATTGCCGTCAGGAGGGGCTACCCAACCCATCATCAGACCCATGAAGCCGAGACAATAGCGCCGCCAACTTCACTCTTCAAATCTTGCGCAGCTGCCTGATGTACCAGACCATGATCACCGATAGGCTGACGAAGACGGCAATAGCGAGGATGACGGAGGCCACGGCAAGCCGGGGCGTGCCTGCAGACCGAAGGCTGAGCCACATCAGGACTGGGAGCGTCTGGGTGTCACGCGTCGTCAAAAAGAGCGCCATGACGAATTCGTTGAGCGATATCATGAAAGAAAACAGCGCCGATGAGACGATGCCCGTGGACACCGAGGGCAGAACGATCTCGAAGAAAGTCTGCAGCGGTCGGCCGCCGAGATCGTAAGATGCCTCGACGATGCGGTGGTCGACGGTGCGAAAGGTCGCCTCCATCAGCATGAACACCAGCGGCATTGCCCAAAGCGAATGGGCCAGCATTACCAAGCCTCGAGTACCATAGATGTTGAAGCCGAACACCGAGACGTTGCCGAATGCCATTGCAACGCCGAGGCCCAGCACCACGCCCGGCATAAACAGCGGCAGCATGATCAGCATATAGACCGCCGGCTTGAAAGCAAAATTGAAGCGCTCGAATGCCCATGCGGCCAGCACCCCGGCCGTCGTGGAAATCACCGTCGTTCCCAGCGCAATGATAATGCTGCTTTCCAGCGCATCGACCCACTGCGCGCTGCTGAAGAAGTCAGCATACCACCGCAGCGACCAGACCTTGATCGGAAAGCGGATCGCCGCGGCGTCGTTGAACGACATCACAAGGGTGACCAGGACAGGGATCGCGATATAGGCGATAATGAACACGGTGAACGCAATCTTTAGAACGCGCAGGAAAAGGGCGTCCATCCGCACCAATGCCACAGGATTTACGCTTGGATTGGATGCGGTATCAGCCATTGAGCACGGTCCGTTTCGATGTCATCATACGAATGATCAGCATAACCACCGCCACCCCTATCGTCAGCACGATCGAGAATGCTGCGGCGCGTGGCCAGTTGTGCTTTCCAAGCATCTGTTCCTGAATGAGATAGCCGACCGTCCATAGCGTATCGGGGCCAAGGGCGGATGGCGTTGCATAGGTACCTACCGCCCATATGAAGGACTGCGCAAAGGCTGCGGCAATCCCGCCCTTGGTCAGCGGCAACAGCACCTCCCGAAAGGTCTTGACTGGCGAGGCGCCAAGATCCGCGCTCGCCTCTAGGAGGCGTTTGTCGATACCGTCGAAGATCGACAGCAGGATGAAGAAGCAAAAGGGCAGCGTCACATAGGTCAAACCGACGAAGGCGGCAAATTCCGTATACATCAGGCTGATCTTGTCGGTGATCAGGCCGGACGAAACCAGCGCGTAGCTGAGCAAGCCGTTCTTGGGAAAAAACATCCACCAGCCAAAGATGATTGATATTTCTGAGATCAACATCGGGCAAAGCGCCAGCGCGATAAACAACAGCCGCCAGCGGTTTGGTTTCAGCCAGACCAGCATCGCAAAGCTATAGCCGACGACAACGGTGACGATGGACGAGATGAAGGCCAGCCGCGCTGTTGTCCACAGCGCATTGCTGAAGGACGGGTCCGTCAACAGAGCCGCATAGTTGTCGAATGTGAAGCCCGGCACATAAAAACGCTGGTCAATATGCTGGTTGAAGCTCATGCGGGCCATGAAGGCGATCGGTAGGCCGAAAAAGGCAATCGCGATCGCCAGCGCAGGCGCCATAAGCAGCCAAGGCGTGAGCCCCTTGCGCCAACCTGCCGCACGCTTGGCAGCATCATAAGCAGCAACATCGGCTGTCGCATCCGCGCTCATTGATAAACCATCATGTCTTCAGTATGCCACCCAATATCAATGAGATCACCGGATTTATGCACGACAGCACCGGGATGATCGACAAACAATTCCATCTGTCCCGCTTTGAAATGATAGCGGTGGACATCGCCCAAGAACTCCGTGAACTCCAGCCGGGCTTTCAGGCAATTCTGCATGTCAGCCCGACCTAGGGCCAGGCGGCTTGGTCGGACATAGATCCGCCAAGCGCCGTCGGCCAGCCGCCTCGAAAGGCGCAGTTCGAGCGTAGCGCCGTCGATATCGGCAACCGCACCGCCGGAAATCCGGAGGCGCAGACAGCAGCTTTCGCCGATGAAGGTGTAGACAAATTCATTGGCTGGCTCACCGAACACCGTCTCGGGCCGGTCGATTTGCTCAATCCGTCCCCCTCGCATCACGGCAACGCGACTCGACATGGCCATCGCCTCGCCCTGGTCATGGGTGACGTAGATTGCGCTGAAACCAATCTCGTCATGCAGACGCTTGATCTCGGCGCGCAGCTGCAACCGCAGCGAAAGGTCAAGCGCCGAGAGCGGCTCGTCGAACAGCAGGATCGCCGGCCGGATGACCATAGAGCGGGCGAGCGCCACGCGCTGCTTCTGCCCACCCGACAATTGCGCGGGATAGCGATCCTCGTATCCCGACAGCCGAACCACCTCTAGCGCCTGTTTCACACGCGGCGGAATGTCAGCCTTGACGACGCCGCGCATGCGCAATCCGTATGCGACGTTTTCGGCCACTGTCTTGTGCGGAAAAAGTGCGCCGGACTGGAATATCGTCGTGGTATCGCGTTGGTAGGGAGGCAAGTGATCGACACGCGCGCCATTGATCCGGATCGCGCCGGAATCCGGCTGCTCGAAGCCGCCGATCAGCCGCAGGGTTGAGGTTTTGCCCGATCCCGAGGGACCAAGCAAGGTAACAAACTCACCGCGTTTGACATCAACTGACACGTTGTCCACCGCAACAACGTCGCCATAGGTGCGCCTGATGCCGTCGAGTTCCAGAGCATTCACTTCAGCCAAATTCGTCAACTCCTCATTCGGTCAGCGCGAAGCACCACACCAGAGGTGATGCTTCGCGCCAGCAGGGATCAATGCCCTTTTCAGCCTTCGGTCGTCTTGGTGATGGTTTCCTTCATCCGAACGCTGTAGGCATCCCAGTTCGGTCCGAACTTGTCCCAGCCGTCCATGCTGAACAGCTTGTAGGTCTTGCGAAGTTCCTCATCCGTGCGCGGATAGCTCTGCCAATGCGCTGGCGGTTCAAGGCCCTGAAGCGACATGAAATCGGTCGACGCGTTAAGGAAGTTCTGCTGCGTTTCCTTTTCAAGCAGATAGGCCATGAAGAGGTCGCCAAGATCAGAATGTCGGGTGCCACGCACCTTCATGAACCAGTTGGTGTAGGATGCCGTGCCTTCTTGCGGGATCGCCGCTTCGAAGTCGTCACCATAGTTCTTGATAAAGCCGTAGGCGTCGGCCGAATACATCATCGCGACCTGCGCTTCCTCCTGAAGCATCAGGTTGGTCAATTCGGCGCCGTCCTTGTACCATTTGGCGACCTTGAGCTTGTCAAGTTCCTTGAACAGCAACTCTACCTCGTCAGGGGTCCCGAACACTTCGTCGATGCCATCCCTGGCCGAGGAAAGCAGTGCCGGAATGCAAAGATCCCAATAAAACGCCGATGAGTCGAGCGTTGCCTTGCCCATTGCCTTGGCGTCCCAGAAGCCTTTCCAGCTTTCCGGCTTGAGGCCGCTTGCCTTGGCCGTCAGCATCCAAAGGGAGCCCGCACCGAACGGCACGCCGAAATCCTTGGCCGCGCCACGCGTTTCGTCAAACCACGGGTAAACCCCGGCATTGCCCGGCATTTTCGATCGGTCGATCTTGGTGAAAACGTTCTGGGCCATGCCGGTCGAGGTGGTGTATTCGTCGGCGATGGTCAGATCGAATGGCGGATTGTCGGCCGGAGCTGCGACGATCTGGGCAATCATCTGGTCCCAGCCGCCGACCGTCTCGATCTGGGTGCCGTATTTATCGTTGAACGGCTTGACGACCGCTTCGCGGAAACTGAGTTCGTGGTTGCCCGACCAGGACACGGCGATCAGCCCCTCGCCGGCAAACGACGTCTGTGCCGAAGCCACCGTCGCCCGTCCGAGGATCGCCGGGGCTCCAATCACTGTTGCAGCACCTAGTGCAAATTTCATTGCGCCTCGGCGGGTGATGCCATTTCCAGATTTATCGCCAGATTTATCGAATGTCATAATATTCCCTCCCGTTTTTCAAAAAAGACCGTCAGCTTTTGCCGATCAGGCCCGGTTCAACCATTCACTCGTCGTCACCCTTACCCTGATTTCGCCACCGATACTTTGAACAACGTTAGCCATCATGGCGACTGGATGATCTGGGAAAGCTGCGCGGCACGGTTACAAAGCCGCGCCGACTTTCAGCCCCTCATAGACCGCTTCTTCAGCCGTGCGCGGTGCCATACTGTCGCCGATGATATGTACTTCCGCAATGCGGTCCTTTAACATCGCGCTCAGGTCATCGACGGGCTCATGTCCAAGGCACAGCACCAGCGTGTCCACATTCTCGAAGATGATCGGCTGTTCGCTGGCGGTGTGCTGCATGTAGACGGTGCCGCCATCGCAGCCGTAAAGGCGCGCATAGGGTGTGATACGGATGCCACTTCGATGCAGTTCGGCGGCGATGTTGTCGCGCACATAGAGCGGCAACAGTTCGCCGGGATGGGTGCCGTTGACGGCAAGGTCGACACTGCAGCCTTCGGCAATCAGCCGCTCTGCAATGCCCGGTCCGATCCAGTCGCAGCGCCAATCGGCGACCACCACGCGACCCCCGGTCTTGACCTGCTTGCGCAACACCTGCCAGGCATCGACAATCTGGACACTGCCATCGTCAGGTATCTCGGGGCGATAAGGCTTTGCGCCGGTTGCGATGACGACAGCGTCGGGCCGTTCCACCTCGATAAGCTCCAGGTCGACCCGCACGCCCTTTACCACCCGAACCTGGGCCAGTTCCAGCTCACGCGACAGATTGGTGATGATGCCGCCAAATTCGGCGCGGCGCGGCAGTTGCTGGGCCAGCAGCGCCTGTCCACCCAGCTGCGTTGACGCTTCATAAAGCGTGACCTGATGCCCCCGTGCCGCGGCAATCGCCGCGGCCTTCATACCCGCCGGACCGCCGCCAATCACCATGACCTTCCTGGGGCGCTCTGCTGGCTTTGGCGTGCCGAATTTCAGTTCGCGCCCCGTCTCGGGATGCTGAATGCATGAAATCGGCACACCGCGATGGAAATGGCCAATGCAGGCCTGATTGCAGGCGATACAGGCGCGGATATCTTCGGTGCGGCCGTCCCTGGCCTTGGCGGGCATCTCGGGATCGCAGATCAATGCCCTTGTCATACCGCAGAGATCGGCCGACCCCTGCGCCAGAATGGCCTCGGCCTCTTGCGGCTGGTTGATGCGACCCGCAACGAAAACCGGAATGGAAAGCGCACGACGAAACCGGGCGGCATCACTGGCAAGATAGGCGGCCTGATAGGCCATGGGCGGCACAATATGGACCGCACCACCCGCCGAAGCCGATGTGCCAGCCGTAACGTTGACGTAATCAAGCAGTGGTTCCAGAAGACGACAACTCTCCAATGCGTCGTCCGAGGTCAGGCCGTTCTCATCGCGATCGCTGGCACTGATGCGCATGCCAATGACAAATTCCTCAGAGGTCGCCGCCCGCATTGCGGCCAAAGCCTCGGTGGCGAAGCGAAGCCGGTTTTCCAGCGATCCGCCGTAGTCATCCGTCCGGCGATTGGTGTGCGGATTGAAGAACTGCGCCGGCAGGTAGCCATGGCTGGCCACGAGCTCGACACCGTCCAGCCCGGCCGCATGCATCCGCCGCGCCGCTTCGCGATATCCGGCAACGATTTCGTCGATCATCGGCTTGTCAAGCTGACGTGGCATAACGCGAAAGCGCTCGTTTGGTACCACGGACGGCGCATAGGCCACCGTCAGCAATCCGTCGCCGCCCTCCATGATTTCCCGGCCGGGATGAAAGAGTTGCGAAATCACCTTGCAGTCATGTGCATGACAGGTTTCGGCGAGTCGGCGAAAGCCCGCAATGCAGTCATCATTGACGGCCATCAGCATATGCGAGGTATAGCGCGCAGTCTCATGAACCCCCGCAACCTGGCTGACAATCAGGCCAACCCCACCCCGAGCACGCGCGTCATGATAGGCAATAAGCGCATCATTGACCAAGCCATCGGTCGGCAAAGTGGTGTCATGCCCGGTGGACATGATGCGGTTCTTCAGGCGCAGGCCGCGGATCTGGAAAGGTTGGAACAGATTTGGAAATGCCTTGGGCGTCATGGTGTCGAAGCCCTCCTGTCGCCATCAGAGGTCGCTAAGCTGTTTATCGCCCGAGTTTTCCAGTCAACCGGGTCAAGCGCATAAAAGACGGTAGCACCCTCGCCCTCATAGGCAAGCTCAGTCCCCTTCGGAACCCAGAGAACATCGCCCGGCGAAGTGCTGAATACCTGATCGCCCACGCGCAGGCGAAAATTGCCTTCGAGTGCAACGATCAGTTCGTCATAAAGTACGGTCCATGTGATAGAACAGTTGTCGAATCGGGCAATGCCGGCACCCATCGTCTTGCTGAGCTCGGGGCCAACCAACCGGGAAATCGTTGCTCGCTGCGGATCATCGCCATAGGCTTCAAAAACTCGGTCCGATTGCTTGAAATGCACCACGTTGGCCATCGGTTTTCCTCACCCAAAACCTACAAACTAAGGTTTCAATATTTTACCTAGATTAAAAAAGCGAGGCTATTTTTTACTCTGGGTAAAAATTATTGCAAAACTTGATATGGCGTGGGGCTTGGCATCAAAACAGGTAGGCATTTGAGCTTCCCTCGCGATCAGCGGGCCCTGTAGCGCGATATCAAAGCAGGTTTTCAAATCGCACATCTTGCGGAGAGGAGCCTGATCGGGAACAAGGGCAAGAAATACACGTGCTCAATTGGATCGCCTGTTATATGGCGGGGCATACTATCTGGAGCGAGAATGTCGTCTGAGGGCAACCCTGAAACCGAAAGCGAATCTCCTGTCGAGGGTTCGGTTATCGGCGAGAGCATTCGCGGCTTGCGCAAGCGGCGAAAGTTGACCTTGTCCCAGCTCGCCGACAGCTGCAATCTGTCGATCGGCTATATCAGCCAGATCGAGCGCGACCTCGCCTACCCCTCGATACCGGCCTTGGTGAATATTGCCCGCAGCTTGGGGGTGACGGTCCAATGGTTCTTTGCTGGCGCTTTGGCGGCGCCACAGGGCGAGCGCGGTTATGTAGTCCGACGCGGCAACCGTCTGAAAATCCAATATGACCACGGCATCGTTGACGAATTGCTGACGCCAAAGATGAGCCTCCAGGTTGAGATGATCTATACGCGGATGCCACCAGGCACTGAAAGCGCCGACAGTTACAGCCACGATGGCGACAGCGTCGGCTTCGTCATTTCAGGCGAACTCGACATATGGGTCGGCGAGCACCATTTCCGTCTTTACGAAGGCGACAGCTGCTCTTACTCGGCCGGCGAGCCACACAGATACAAGAATCAAGGACGCCGAGAAGCCATCGTCATTTGGGCGATCAGCCCGCCAAGCTTTTAGCGCTCGTTCTATTGCGGTTTAGGGTCCGTGCGATGAATTTCGCGAGCAATTGATCCAGTTTTCTGAAACACCGTGACCAACTGGTTTTAGGGGCTTCTGTGGTTGCCGCCCGTAGTGCAAGAAGTTTTTGACCTTATTTGCGAGTGATCGAGTGCTATCTTCTGTGAGGCCTCAAAATGCGGACTTCCAAAAGCCGCGGGCCGGGATGGTGATCAGCGGATCAGGTCCAAATCTGTTGAACGAGCTCTGAGCTCGTAGGCCCTAACTGGTTTTCTCAATCCTGATCTGTTCGATCGGTTTGCCCATCTAGGTCATCGTCTTCTTAAACTCCCCTTGGCACCGTCACTGGCAGTTTGACATGAGCATCACGCCGCGCCTGCCAGAGCCGGATCCCTGTAATCTTCGTTTTTCGTCAGCATCGCCCATATCTGGCGGGCCATCTTGTTGGCCAGTGCGATCGCAACCAACATCTTTGATTTGCGCATTAGCATTCGTGATAACCAGCTACCCTCAAGAATGGTGCGCTGCCCAAGCCAGTTCAACCGCGACATTGCGCCTATAATCAGGAGGCGTCGAATATCGGCTTGGCCAGCCTTTGTCATTCGCCCCAAACGTTCTTTGCCTCCAGAGGAGTGTTGCCTAGGGACCAGTCCCAACCAAGCCGCAAAGTCGCGCCCGGTTTTGAACTGCGCCATGTCAGGGCCAAAAGCTTCCACCGCAACAGCCGTCAGCGGTCCCACACCCGGCATGGTCTGAAGCCGGCGCGCCCTGTCTGACTCGGCGGCCAGCGTTTTGAGTTTCATAGTCCGTTCTGTGATACGCGCCGTTTTCTCTGCAATCTGCGCCAGCAGGTCCAGACACTCCTCCCGGATCGGTGCGTGCAAGTCGGTGGTCTCATCCTCCACAAGTGCCGTCATACGATTAAGGCTGCGTATTCCTTGGGGAAATACATGACCATGTTCATACAGCAGCGCCCGCAATGCGTTCACATCGGCTGTCCGCTGATGAACCAGTCGTTCCCGGCCACGGAAAACCGCCGCGCGCGATTGTTGCTCGACTGTTTTGGGCTCAACGAAACGCATCTCTGGTTGACGCGCCGCAATGACGATCGCTTCGGCATCGGCGGCATCATTTTTCTGGCGCTTGACGAACGGGCGCACGTATTGCGGTACGATCAATTTGACCTCATGGCCAGCGGCCTTCATCTCATGCCCCCAATAATGTGCGCTATGTCGTGCGTAATGGGCCAATATCGCTCGCAAACGTGCCAGGACCTGCCCAACGCCTTGGTAGAGGCCTTGCAAGGCCAGTCTAAGCCCCAAAGTGACGGCTTTAAGCTTGACGCGGGCGGCTTTGCCAATATCGAGCGCCGCGCCGATGTTGCCGAGGTGCAAGAGGTGCTGGGCTATATCCCGCCCGATTGCGGCTACGCCGATTGGTGCAATGTGCTTATGGGGCTGCACTCGCATTTTGCCGGATCGGCGGCAGGGCTTTCGATTGCCTACGTTTGGAGTGCAGGCGGTTCAAAGTATAAAGCGGGCGGGGGGGGGGCGAAAGGGGGCGGCAAAAAGGGGGCGGACTTTTCGACATTACCCCGCGGCATCGGGGGAGCGCCCGTCAATCATTTCGCTACTCAAATGAAGGGGCGCAGCAATACGCACATGATCAAGCCAAAAACGAAGGCCCTGAAAATGAATCCGGCGCTGATTTTTTCTGTGCTGCCGATCTGGACGGAGTGCCTATCCCGACGCGCCTTTGGTATGTTCCCGAGTTGGTGCCAGCGGGCAACGTCACAACCTTGAACGGTGACGGCGGAACAGGTAAAAGCCTCGCCGCCCTGCAACTCGCCGTGGCGACCGCCCTAGCGCGGCAATGGCTGGGCCAAGACGTTGCGCCGGGACGGGCGCGCTGGGCAGCGTGGCGTGCAATCCAGCGATAACGGGTGGTGCGCTTGCATACCACATTGACGGCGCACGAGGTGGCATATGTTGCGCACTGACTTCAAGGTTTCAGGATCGGCCATTTGACCAACCAAGCCTGCAATGTAGAGTAAGGGCGCAACAAAATCCGATACCCAACAGAAAGCCCAACCGATGATACGCCACGCCGCCCTATTCCGCCTAAACCATGCCTCTGGTTCTGTGGCTGAACAACATTTTCTGGACGCTTTGGCCAGTCTTGCCACCATTCCGGGCGTAAGGGCTTTTCAGATTGTGCGCGAGACAAGCGTGAAGAACCCCTATTCTTTTGCGGTATCGATGGAATTTGACAGGCAAGCTGTTTGGTAATCTGGATATCTCCTAC
>CBDUEF010000059.1:0-10808 GCA_965366095.1 uncultured Cypionkella sp.
CGCAGAACTCATCGCCCGCATCAAGGCCCAGTCACCGCAGTAAAAACCGACAGGTTACTGTCAAGTTGGTATGTGGGGATGATTGATGCGTGGATGCGGGGCCTGCTTTATCAGGCAATTGAGCGCAGGGACGATCGGGGGCAGGGATGAAGTTTTTTGGGGGGCGGTGGTGTGGGTGGCGTTTGCGGGGAGCGCGCAGGCCGACGGAGAGATGAGTTGGGGGCAATCCTCGTAAGGTATTTCCGATTAATTTAAAATGCCGAATTGAAAATAAAGGTATTTTCGAGTCAATTAAGGCAAACAGAACAGGCAAAATTGAAAGACCTATAATTCTTTAAAAAGTTTCTAAATTTAGGATTATACGGGACTCAATTGGCGAGAGCGGATCTCACGATCATGATTTTTTGAATTAGACAGAAGAAATCCTGACAGAACTCAAGAATTTGAATTCGCGAAGGTTTATGCGTCAATGGGTGACCGCATCTTTCGCGATGTTTGCCTCGGCTCCAGCAATGACAAGAAACAATACTTGGCTGACCTTCAAAGCCATAGCGGCCTGCTGGCCTAGGCCGGTGTCGCATTAGGCCCTCTCGACCCAATCAAATGATCCGCTCTTGGCGGCTGCGGCCAACCAGTGGCCCAAGCGAACTGCGCCAAGCCTGACCTACCAGCAACCCCCTCACCCGCCCGTATGGCTCATATGCCTCGTCATCTGCCCCTTCACCGTCTGCCGCGAATAATCAAAATCGTGCCCCTTTGGCTTGCGCGAAATCGCCGCCCGGATTGCCGTCTCGACCACCGCATCATCGGCACTCACCCGCAAAGGCGTGCGCAGGTCGGCCATGTCTTCCTGGCCGAGGCACATATACAACTCTCCGGTGCAGGTCAGGCGCACGCGGTTGCAGCTTTCGCAGAAATTATGCGACAGGGGCGTGATGAAGCCGACGCGCTGGCCGGTTTCTTCGATCCTGACATAGCGTGCCGGGCCGCCTGTGCTGTCGGGCAGATCGGTGAGGGTCAGGCGTTCGGCCAGACTGGCGCGCAGAGCTTTCAGCGGCCAGTATTGATCAAGCCGCTGCGCCTCGCCCATTTCTCCCATTGGCATGACCTCGATAAAGGTCAGATCGTTGCCCTCGCGGGCACACCATTCCAACAGCGAGAAAAGCTCATTCTCATTGAAGCCTTTGAGGGCCACGGCATTGATCTTGACCTTGAGGCCCGCTGCTTTTGCGGCCTCGATCCCGTCCAGAACTTGCGGCAAACGGCCCCAGCGGGTGATTTCGGTAAATTTCGCAGGATCAAGTGTGTCGAGTGAGACATTGATCCGTTTCACGCCACAAGCGGCCAGTTCGCCCGCATATTTGCGCAGTTGCGAGCCGTTGGTGGTGAGGGTGAGTTCGCTTAACGCACCCGATTGCAGATGCCGCGCCATGGCGTTGAAAAACGTCATGATGCCCTTGCGTACCAAAGGCTCGCCACCGGTGATGCGCAGCTTTTGCACCCCCATATGCACGAAAGCGCTACACAGCCGGTCAAGTTCTTCATGCGTCAGCAATTCGACCTTCGGCAGAAAGGTCATATGCTCGGTCATGCAGTAAGAGCAACGGAAATCGCAGCGGTCGGTGACCGAGACGCGCAGATAAGAAATAGCGCGGGCGAAAGGATCGATCAGCGGGGTGGTGATGAGCGTGTTCATGTCGCGAATTTAGGCCGATCGGCAGCAATGGGCAAGGTGCGGCGATGATATGCTTGCCCGAGGCACGCCGGATCGGTATGGTCTTGTCATGAAGCCGATGATCCCTTTGATAATGCTGGCCCTGCTGGCGGGTTGCGCCGGTCAGGCGCGCAAACCAGTTGCTGCTGTCGCTCCCCCGGCAACAATGCCTGTAATCGGGCAGGGTCATTCGGTAGCGTCTCTGGACAAGACAACAGAAGCCGAAAAGGCCGCCGCCAAGGCTGCGCCTGCAGCGGCGCCCAAGGCGCTGGGGCGGGTTGTGGTGGCACTGGGTGCGCCTGCGGAATCCGGGTTCTGGCTGAAATCGGGGTTGGTAAGAACGGTGGGCAAGGGGCGCGTTGTGATTGGCAGTGCGTCGGTGGCCGTGGAGTTGCGCCCCGGTGACGGGGGGGCGCTGCTGTCCTTGGCGGCCTATCGCGCGCTGGGGCTGGATCTGACGGATTTGCCCGAAGTGTCGGTTTTCGCTGAATAGCCTACAGATATTGCGCGGCCTCTTTGCGCGCAAAAGCCTTCATCCGTTCACCATGTTGCTCCAGAAAGGCCGCGGTGCGGGCCGGGTCGTGCTTTGAGAGATCGCGGAGCCACCAGGCGACAGCTTTCTGGATGAACCATTCCTTGTCGTTGATAAAAATGGCAGCCCAGCTCAGAACCCGGTCGCGGATGTCCAACTCAATGGGCTTAGGGAAGTTCTGCTTGGTAAAGGGTAGGGTCGCCACAAGGGCGGCGCGGCGGGTCCACATGTTTTCGGACTGGGTCCAGCCCTCGACAGTGTCAATCCGGGCAGGATCAGCGGAGATCCGCTTTTGGGCGGCAATGCAGGCGTGATCGGCGATGGCCCAGGCGTCAAATTGCGGCACCCATTGGCAGATCAGCTGCCATGCCGCCTCATCGGGGCGGATTCGCGCCTGTGTCAGAAGTTTGGCGGCTGCAACACGGGCCTCGTGGATATTGCTGTCCCAGAGATCGCTTGCCAGTTGGAGGCGCTCGTCAAGACTGCATCCGGCCCGCCACTCGGTGGTAAGCGCCTCGATCTGTGGCACTTTCAGGCCCAGATAGGGGCGGTCTGCCTTGTGATAGGCCGCGGCTTCGGCAGCTTTGGCCGGATCGGCCAGCGCCTGCAATTGTTCCAAGGCGCGGGTGATCATTCCACGGTCACCGATTTCGCCAAGTTGCGCGGCTGATCCACATCGGTGCCTTTGGCAATGGCAGTATGATAGGCCAAAAGCTGGGCGGGAACCGAATAGAGGATCGGTGCGAAGGTATCGGCGACAGTGGGCATAGTCAGGGTCTTCCAACAGCCCGCGCCCGACTCGGCCACACCTTGGGCATCCGAGATCAGCAGCACGCGGCCATGGCGCGCCATCACCTCTTGCATGTTCGAGACGGTTTTCTCGAAAAGGTGATCGCGCGGGGCCAGCACCACCACCGGCACGCGGGCATCAATCAGCGCAATCGGCCCGTGCTTTAATTCGCCAGAAGCGTAGCCTTCGGCGTGGATATAGCTGATTTCCTTTAGTTTCAGCGCGCCTTCAAGGGCCAGCGGGAACATCGCGCCACGACCGAGAAACAGCACATCCTGCGCCTCGGCCAGTTCTTCGGAAAGGTCGGAAATGGCGGCGGACAGGGTCATCGCGTGGTTCATCAGGCCGGGAAGCGCGGAAAGGGCGGCCAGATGGGTTTGAAGGGCATCGGGCGAAAGATGCCCGCGATCGACCCCGGCCTTGAGTGCCAGCAGCGCCAGTGTCACCAACTGGCAGGTGAAGGCCTTGGTCGAGGCCACGCCGACTTCGACCCCGGCCATGATCGGCAAGGCGAGACCAGCTTCGCGGGCGATGGAGGAGGTGGGCACGTTGACGACGGCAAGGGTTTTGGCAACCTTGTCGCTTGCATAGCGCAGCGCCGCAAGGGTGTCCGCGGTCTCGCCCGATTGGCTGACGAAAATCGCCCATTGGTTGGGGGAAAGCGGCGGCTCGCGGTAGCGAAATTCCGAGGCGATGTCGATTTCAACCGGCAGGCGGGCGATCTGTTCGAACCAGTATTTCGCCACATGGGTGGCATAGGAGGCGGTGCCGCAGGCGACCAGCGTGATGCGGTCAACGCTTGTGAAATCAACCGCTTGCGGAAAGTTGAGGGTGCCATTCCGGCCAAGATAATGGCGCAAAGCGTCGGCAATCACCACTGGCTGTTCGGCGATTTCCTTGGCCATGAAATGCTTGAACCCGGCCTTCTCGATGCGGGTGGAGTCGATGGCGATACGGGCCTCGGCGCGGTTGGCAAGGCGGCCTGCGGCATCATATATCTGTGCGCCCGCGCGGGTGATCACGGCGCAATCGCCCTCATCAAGATAGGTGATGCGGTCGGTCATCGGGGCCAAGGCGATGGCGTCGGAGCCGACAAACATCTCACCCTCGCCATGGCCGATGGCGAGTGGCGAGCCTTGGCGGGCGGCGATGATCAGATCATCCTCACCATCGAACAAAAAGCACAGCGCGAAGGCCCCGCGCAGGCGGGCGAGGGTGGCGCGGGCGGCCGCAAGCGGGGCCATGCCTTGGTCCATATGATGGCGGGTCAGCAGGGCCACGGTTTCGGTATCGGTCTCGGATTCGAAACTGAGGCCAGCGGCGATGAGTTCGGTGCGCAACTCGCGGAAATTTTCGATGATGCCGTTATGCACGACGGCAACGGGGCCAGAGCGATGGGGATGGGCGTTCTCGGTCGTGGCGGCGCCGTGCGTGGCCCAGCGGGTGTGGCCGATGCCGGATTTACCCGCAAGCGGATTGTGAACCAGAAGGTCGGACAGGTTAACGAGCTTGCCCACTGCGCGGCGGCGGTCGAGTTTGCCGCGATTTACAGTGGCGATTCCGGCCGAATCATAGCCGCGATATTCCAATCGTTTGAGCGATTCCACCAACAGGGGCGCTACTTCGTGATTGCCCAAAACACCAATGATTCCACACATTTATTTCGTGCCTTTCGCGGCCTTGATCGCCTTCAGGCGGTCCATGATTTGGGTCGCAAGACCGGGTTTGTTGATCTGGCGCGCCCGCGCCAATGCCAGCGCGCCATCGGGCACGTCTTCGGTGATGACTGAGCCTGTGGCCGTCAGCACATCATTTCCGAGGGTGACCGGAGCGACCATCATCGTATCCGAGCCGATGAAAGCGCGTTTGCCGATGCGGGTGCGGTGCTTCATCACGCCGTCATAATTGCAGGTGACCGTTCCCGCGCCGATGTTGGTAAATTCACCCACATCGGCATCGGCAAGATAGGTCAGATGGCCAACTTTGACGCCCTCATCCAGAATCGCGTTCTTGATCTCGACAAAATTGCCGACACGAACATACTCGGCAAGTTCAGTGCCTAGACGCAGCCGGGCGAAGGGGCCAACCGTTGCCCCGCGTGAGATGTGGCAGCCCTCAAGATGGCAAAAGCCTTTGATCTCGGCCCCTGATTCCACCGTGACGCCGGGGCCGAAAAGGACATTCGCGCCGATGATGGCATCGCGGCCGATATGGGTGTCCAGCGCGAAAAACACGGTTTCCGGCGCGGTCAGAGTGACGCCGTTTTCAAGCGCGTCATGGCGGGCGCGCGCTTGAAAGGCAGCCTCGGCCTCGGCCAGCTGGTGCCTTGTGTTGACGCCCATGGTCTCGGATTCATCGCAAGTGACAACGCCTGCGGAAAGGCCCATCGAGCGGGCAATTTCCACGATGTCAGTCAAGTAGTATTCACCTGAGGCATTGGCATTGCCGACCTTCGAGACCAGATCAAGCAAAGTTTGGGCGGAAGCACAGACAACGCCACTATTACAAAGGGTTATCGCGCGTTCTTCAACCGTGGCGTCCTTGAATTCGACGATTTTGTGCAGGTTTTCGCCTTCGGCAATCAACCTGCCATAGCGGCCGGGATCGCGGGCCTGAAAACCCAAGATCACCACGGCATGGCGCGTGCGGGCCTCTAGCATCGCGGCCAGGGTTTCAGGGCGGATGAAGGGGGTATCGCCGTAAAGCACGATGGCCTCACCTGTGGCACTCGCCAGCAAGGGCGCGGCCTGCGCCACCGCATGGGCGGTGCCGAGTTGCGGGTCTTGCAGCACACTTTGGCAAGCCTCATCAAAGCCATGGGCCGAGGCTGCGACCGCATCGGCGCCATGACCGGTCACGATGATGATGCGCGAGGGATCAAGGCTGCGCCCAGCGGCAAGCGCGTGGTGAAGCATAGGGGCGGCGGCGATATGATGCAGCACTTTTGGGGTTTCGGAATTCATCCTTGTGCCCATGCCTGCCGCCAGTACGATCAATGAAATTGTCATATAGCCTCTTTAAAAAACCTTTAGGCCGTTTTACCCCCATTCGGCGGGGTGGCAAGGGGGTGATGTCTCACGCTTGGTTACATCTGCGAAACAGGAGGCGATATGCGCACAGTGGTTTTTGATCTTGATGGCACGCTGGCCGATACCAGTGCCGATTTGCTGGAGGCCGCGAATGCCAGCTTTCGGCAGTTGGGCCATGGCAATGTGCTGGACCAGCGCGACACCCTGACCGCATTTCACGGTGGTCGTGCGATGTTGCGGGTGGGGTTTGAACGGTTGGGCATCGCCTTTGATGAGGCGGACATCAGCCGCGAATATCCACGCCTGCTGGCGGCCTATGCCGAGGGGATTGACACCCACACGCGGCTTTATCCCGGCGCGGTTGCAGCGGTTGAGGCGCTGCGCAGTGCTGGGTTTGCTACAGCAATCTGCACCAACAAGCCCGAAGGGCTGGCCGTAGAGCTGGTGCGGCGTTTGGGGATCACGGGTTTGTTCGGCGCTTTGATCGGAGCCGATACTTTGCCCACCCGCAAGCCCGATGCCGCGCCCTATGTGGCGGCAGTCGAGCGGGTGGGCGGCGTGGTGGCGCGGTCGATGTTGATTGGCGATACCGAGACCGACCGCAAGACCGGCCTTGCGGTTGGAGTGCCGGTGGCATTGGTGACATTTGGCCCCGAGGGGAGGGGTGTATCGCGTCTGGCCCCCGAGGCGTTGCTGGATCATTTTGATGATTTGCCGGAGTTGGCGGCGCGATTTTTGGTGTAAGCTAAGGTCATATGAGGGCAAAATGATGCAAGAGCGTTTTGACGGCAGTTTCACCCAGCAAGAGCCGATCCCCGATGAGGGGATTGCGGCGGCGCTGGCAGTTTTGCAGCATGGGCGCTTGCACCGCTATAACACCGCCCCCGGTGAAATCGCCGAAACCGCGCTGCTGGAAGAGGAATTTGCCGCCCAGATGGGCGCAAAATATGCGCTGGCGGTGGCGTCGGGAGGCTATGCTTTGGGCTGCGCCTTGCGCGCTTTGGGGGTGCAGGCGGGGGAGCCTGTGCTAACCAATGCCTTCACGCTGGCCCCGGTGCCGGGCGCGATTGCAGCGCTCGGGGCAAAGCCGGTGTTCGTCGAGGTGACGGAAAGTCTGGTGCTGGATTTGTCCGATCTTGAGGCCAAGGCACTGGCCAGTGGGGCCAAGGTGCTGATGCTCAGCCATATGCGCGGGCATCTGGTGGATATGCCAGCCTTGATGGCGGTTTGTGCGCGCCATGGCATCCGCGTGATCGAGGATTGCGCCCATACCATGGGGGCGGCTTGGGAGGGTACTCCCTCGGGGCGCTGGGGCGTGGTGGGGTGCTATTCGATGCAGACCTATAAGCACGCCAATTCCGGCGAAGGTGGCTTGATGGTGTCGGATGATGCCGAGGTGATGGCGCGGGCGGTGCTGCTGTCGGGGTCTTATATGCTTTATGGCAAACATCGCGCCTCGCCGCCCGAAGAGGTGTTCGAGCGGGTGAAATATGTCACCCCCAACGTGTCGGGGCGGATGGACAATCTGCGGGCGGCGATTCTGCGGCCGCAAATGCGAGGGCTGGCCGAGCGGGTGGCGCGCTGGAACGCGCGGTATTTGGTGTTGGAGGCGGGATTGTGCGATGTGCCGGGGCTGCGGTTGATCGAGAGGCCTTCGGCGGAAAGCTATGTCGGATCGTCGTTTCAGTTTTTGTTGCCGGGTTGGTCGGGCGCACGCGTGAGTGCCATGCTGACGCGAACGGCGGCGCGCGGGGTCGAGTTGAAATGGTTTGGCGCGGCGCAGCCGATGGCCTTTACCAGCCGTTATCAGCATTGGCGCTATGCCGAACCACAAAGCCTGCCACAAAGCGATGCGATTCTGGCCGGGTTGATCGGCATGCGGGTTCCTTTGACGTTTTCTGAGGCCGATTGCGCACAGATTGCCCGGATCATCCGTCAAGAAGTGCTGGCGGTGGGGCAGGGTCCAGAGCCTGCGGGCGTGGAGTTGCCCGCGATACAATAGCCGGGGACGCTCTGGCCCAGGCATTAGGGCAAGACCGACTCTGCGGGCAAAGTGCAAATGGGCAAAGACCAGGATTGACGGACGATGCAACCACTTGTCGCGCCCTGTTGTTTTCCTGTCGCCTTCGGTTGACCCGGCGCGGGGGGCAGAGTAAACGAAACCTCAGATGCAGCGGACCCGCTTATGGTGCCGCCCTTGCCCTCTGCCAGCCGTAGGAGCCATGCGTGGACACACTTCTTCGAGAGTATCTGCCGATCGTCATCATGTTTGGCCTAGCCGTGGCTTTGGGCCTTGTTCTGCTGCTTGCAGCGGCGGTGATTGCGGTGCGCAACCCCGACCCGGAAAAGGTCTCGGCCTATGAGTGCGGGTTTAACGCCTTTGACGATGCGCGGATGAAATTCGATGTGCGATTCTATCTGGTGTCGATTCTCTTCATCATCTTCGATCTTGAGGTGGCCTTCCTGTTCCCTTGGGCGGTGGCCTTTGGTCAGATCAGCATGGTCGGGTTCTGGTCGATGATGGCGTTCTTGGGGGTTTTGACCGTGGGCTTTGCTTATGAGTGGAAGAAGGGGGCCTTGGAATGGTCATGATGGGCAATACGGCCGGACCGGATCGCGAATTCGCCACTCAGGAATTGAACCGTGAGTTGCAGGACAAAGGGTTTCTGCTGACCACGACCGAGGATATCATCAACTGGGCGCGCAATGGCTCGTTGCACTGGATGACCTTTGGTCTGGCCTGCTGTGCGGTAGAGATGATGCACACCTCGATGCCGCGCTATGATCTGGAGCGGTTCGGCACGGCACCGCGCGCCAGCCCGCGTCAGTCTGATCTGATGATCGTGGCGGGCACCCTGACCAACAAGATGGCCCCGGCGCTGCGCAAGGTTTATGACCAGATGCCCGAACCGCGCTATGTAATCTCGATGGGGTCCTGCGCCAACGGCGGCGGCTATTATCATTATTCCTATTCGGTGGTGCGGGGCTGTGACCGGATCGTGCCAGTCGATATCTATGTGCCCGGCTGCCCGCCGACGGCTGAGGCGCTGCTCTACGGGATCTTGCAATTGCAGCGGAAAATCCGCCGCACCGGCACTTTGGTGCGTTGAGGGGGTTTGGATATGTCTGACGCATTGAACGATCTGGCCGATCATATCGCAGCCAAACAGGGCGCGGCGGTGCTGAGCCACGAGATCGCCTTTGGCGAGTTGACTCTGGTGGTGCCGCTGGTTGACGTGGCGGGGGTGATCGAGTTCCTGCGCTTTGATGAGCGCTGCCGGTTTTCGTCCTTGGTCGATATCACTGCGGTGGATTATCCGACGGACGAAAAGCGCTTCGAGATCGTCTATCACCTGCTGTCGATGTATCAAAACCACCGTATCCGGGTGAAGGCTGCGGTGGGGGAAGACGAGATGGTGGCTTCGGTCATCGCCAGCCACCCTTCGGCCAATTGGTTTGAGCGTGAAGTCTTTGATATGTTTGGCATCTTGTTCTCGGGACACCCCGACCTGCGCCGCATTCTGACCGATTACGGCTTTCGCGGCCATCCTTTACGCAAGGATTTCCCGACCACGGGCTATACCGAAGTGCGCTATGACGAAAAGCAAAAGCGTGTGGTTTATGAGCCGGTCTCACTGGTGCAGGAATACCGTCAGTTTGATTTCATGTCTCCTTGGGAAGGCGCGAAATACGTGCTGCCCGGTGATGAAAAGAAGGGGGCCTGAGCGATGGACGGCGATATTCGCGTGAACGCCTATGATGATGGCACCACTGACACCCTGACGGGCGAGCAGCGCATCCGCAATTTCAACATCAACTTTGGCCCGCAACACCCTGCGGCGCATGGCGTTTTGCGTCTGGTGCTGGAGTTGGACGGTGAGATTGTCGAGCGTTGCGATCCCCATATCGGGCTGTTGCACCGTGGCACCGAAAAGCTGATGGAAAGCCGAACCTATCTGCAAAACCTGCCCTATTTCGACCGGCTGGACTATGTCGCCCCGATGAATCAGGAACACGCCTGGTGTCTGGCCATCGAACGCCTGACTGGCACGCCAGTCCCGCGCCGTGCCAGCCTGATCCGCGGTTTGTTCTGCGAGATTGGTCGCGTTCTGAACCATATCCTGAACACCACGACGCAGGCGATGGATGTGGGGGCGCTGACGCCGCCGCTCTGGGGCTTTGAAGAGCGTGAAAAGCTGATGATTTTCTATGAGCGGGCTTGTGGTGCGCGTTTGCACTCGGCCTATTTCCGCCCCGGCGGTGTGCATCAAGACCTGCCACCGGCGTTGCTGGATGATATCGAGGCCTGGACGCAGACCTTCCCGCAGGTGTTGGACGATATCCACGGGCTCTTGACCGAAAACCGCATCTTCAAGCAGCGCAATGCCGATATTGGCGTGGTGACGGAAGATGACATCCAGAAATACGGCTTTTCGGGGGTGATGGTGCGCGGCTCGGGTCTGGCCTGGGATTTGCGCCGCTCGCAACCCTATGAATGCTATGACGAAATGGAGTTCCAGATTCCTGTTGGCAAGAATGGCGATTGCTATGATCGCTACCTGTGCCGGATGGAGGAAATGACCCAATCGCTGCATATCATGCGCCAGTGCATCACCAAACTGCGGGCCGAGCCGGGCGAGATTCTGACGCGAGGCAAGATCACGCCGCCCAAGCGCGCCGAGATGAAAACCTCGATGGAGGCCTTGATCCACCATTTCAAACTTTACACCGAGGGCTTCCATG
>CBDUEF010000060.1:0-10544 GCA_965366095.1 uncultured Cypionkella sp.
ACGCATCTTGCAAGAATGGGTGCGCGCCACCGATAAGCTGGGCCCGGTTGCCCGGCTTCAGGCCGAGGGCGAGGCGGCGCTGGCCCGCAGCCGCTTTCCCGCCGCCATGACGCGCGCGCGCCCGGAAATCGAAGCGCGGCTCTGGCTGCCCGACCCCAATGATCTGCACGTTATGGCCACCGCCATCGCCTCGCATTCCGATTGCCTGATCACCTTCAACGCTCAGGATTTCCCCGGTGCCACCCTGACCGAAGAGGGCATCCAGCGCCGCGATCCCGATGGCTTTTTGTGGGAACTTGCCGCGCGCCACGGCGCGGCAATTGCCGAAGTGGTGGGCGGCGTCCATGCCACAGCCGAACGTATGGCAGGGGTGGCGCTGCCCCCCCGCGCCCTGATGAAGCGCGCCAAACTGCTGCGCCTTGGCAAACAGCTTTACCCGCTGCCCTAACCACGCGTGGCGGGCCTTCCAAGCATATTTCCGTGAACACCTGTCTTTTGAAACAGCGTAGCAGTAGCTTCCGCCTCACCGCGCTCTCGCGGCAGTGTTTGCAAATGAGGGGAAACACGATGGGTTTGTTAGATAGTTTGCTTGGCGGTGCCTTGGGTGCCGGAGCGTTGCAACTGGTTGAAAAAGTGATCCAACAGCATGGCGGCGTGCAAGGGTTGGTTCAGAATTTCGAACAAAGCGGCCTGGGCGCGATTGCGCAATCCTGGGTGGGAAATGGTGCCAACCAAGCGGTGACCCCGGCACAGGTGCATCAGGCGCTTGGCGCGGATACCGTCACCAATCTGGCCGCTCAGGCCGGGATCGACCCGCAGGCCTTGCTGGCGCAACTTGCAGCCCACCTGCCGGGGGCAATTGATCACCTGACCCCGACCGGGGCCATCACCAGCTGAACCCAACTTGAGCCAGCCCGCCAAGGCTGGCTCATGGCGCAACCTGCTGCCAGCGCGCAGTATTGGCGCGGATCGCGGCAATCCGCGCCTCGGTCTTGGGGTGGCTGAGCAACCACGCCGGGGCCGAGGCCCCGTTCTGCCCGCTCAGATGCCCCAGCTTTTCAAACAGCGTGATCTGTGGGCCGGTGCCAATTCCGGATTTGATCAACAGCGCCGAGGCATAGGCATCGGCCTCAAACTCATCACGCTGCGACAGCCGCGCCATCACCGCCGCACTGATGGTGCGGATCAACAGCGGCCCCAGCCCCGGCAAAAACCGGTTCACCAGCGCCGACAGCGCCAGCACCACCGCATTTTGCCCGGTGAAATCAATCATCCGCCGCCGCATATGCCCCAGCGCCACATGCCCCAACTCATGCGCGATCACCGAGGCCAATTCCTCGGGCGTGACCTCGCCGCGCACCCTTGCATTCAAAAACCCGCGGGTGAGGTAAATCTGCCCATCCGCCGCCGCCAGCCCATTGACGACGGGCACCTCAAACACATTCACCTTGATTTCAGGCACATCAAGACTGCCTGCCAGCCGGTCCGCCAGCCGCAAAATCGCAGGATCGGTCAGCGGTCTGGACTGCTGCGCCAACATCGCCTTGGTGCGCCACATCGAAAACACCAGCGACAGCACGGTGTAGCCAATCAACGCGATCAGAGGCAAAAGTTTCAACATGCCGGTGATATGGGGGCAAACCCATGCCTCGGCAAGGCCTTAGCCGCCTTGCGCCCGCATCGCCCCGCGCAGCCACAGGCCAAGCGTCAACACCGCAGCCCCGCCCGCGATGATCCCCAAAACCGATCCCAGCATGTCATTGGCCGCCGTGATATTGTCGGCAAAGGCGTAACCCATGCCGACATAAAGCCCGGCCCAAACCGCCTCACCGGCCACGCCCGCCAGCGTAAAGCGCTGCCAGCCATAGCCGCTTGACCCGGTGATCAGGTTCACCCATGGCCCCAGCGGGCTGAACAACCAGCGCGACAAAAACACCGCCGCCATGCCCCGGCGCGTCAGGAAATCCGCCGCCCGCGCCAGCAACCGATCCCGCGCCGGATCGCGGCCAAGGCGCGCCAAAAGCGGCGCCCCCAGCCTGCGCCCGGCCCAAAACCCCAGCTGATCGCCCGCTATGGCGCCGATGGCCGCCGCCGCAAAGGTGGTCAACAGGTCCAGATCGCCCGCCGCCACAAATCCCCCCGCCGTCAGCATCAGGATCGAGGCCGGAAAGGGTAGGGCGAGGCAGGAGAAAAATGTTGAAACCGCCAGCACCCACAGCCCGTATTGCGGCACCAGTTCCAGCAGCCAATCGGTCATTGCGTCCCGCCCTTGGCCCGCAGGGCGGCGATTGCGGTTTCGACATCGGCGATGATCACCGCAATCGCAACCCCGCGCGCCTGCGCCAGTTCGGCCAGCGATTGCGGATGCCCCTTGATCTGCGGCAGGCCCGCCAGAGCGCCCAAATCCTGCGCCTCCAGATGCCACGACCGCGCGATATAGCCCACCGTCATCCACGGCTCTACCGCTTGATTTTGATGGGCAGGATCAGACCAATAAAGCGTGAAAAACACCAAGCGCCCGGCGAAAAACAGCGTCACAGCGCAGGCAAGCACAAAGGCTGCAACCAATCCCGGACGCAGGCGGACCAGCTTTATCATCAGCGCAACTCCTTGATCCCGCGCCCGATGCCGTCCAGCGTCATCGGCACCATGCGCCCGCCGAAAATCTGCCCGATCAAGCCAACCGAACGCGTATAGCCCCATTCTCCCTCGGGCAAAGGGTTGATCCACAGATGATTTGGCCATTGCACACAGGCCCGGTTCAGCCAAACCTGGCCCGCCTCTGGGTTCCAATGCTCATTCGCGCCGCCGGGTTGCAAAATCTCATAGGGGCTCATCGCCGCATCGCCCACGAAAATGCACTTGTAATCAGACCCATAGCGCCGCAACACCTCGGCGGTGGAAATCTGCGCCGACCAGCGGCGCTGATTTTCGCGCCAGACACCCTCGTAAAGGCAGTTGTGGAAATAGAAGGCCTCAAGATGCTTGAACTCGGCCCGTGCCGCGGAAAACAGCTCTTCCATCACCTTGACATGCGGGTCCATCGAGCCGCCAACGTCGAGAAATAACAACACCTTGACCGCATTGCGCCGCTCGGGGCGCATCTGCACAGTCAGCCAGCCCTGTTCCGCCGTGGCGCGGATGGTGCCCGCCATGTCCAACTCATCGGCAGCCCCGTCGCGCGCCCAGGCCCGCAAGCGGCGCAGTGCCACCTTGATGTTGCGGGTGCCCAACTCTACCCGGTCATCCAGATCGCGAAACGCCCGCTTGTCCCAGACCTTGACGGCGCGCTGATGGCGGCTTTCGGCTTGCCCGATCCGCACGCCTTCGGGGTTGTAGCCATAGGCGCCAAAGGGCGAGGTGCCCGCCGTGCCCACCCATTTGTTGCCGCCCTGATGGCGGCCCTTTTGCTCGGCCAAGCGGTCGCGCAGCGCCTGCATCAGCGCCTCAAACCCGCCCATCGCCGTGATCGCCGCCCGCTCTTCGGCGCTCAGATGCTTTTCGGCCAGCTTTTCCAACCAGTCGCGCGGCAGCTCCAGCGCCTCCAGCACATCGGCAGGGGCCAGCGCCTCAAGCCCGGCAAAAGACGCGGCAAAGGCGCGGTCAAAGCGGTCAAGATGGCGCTCGTCCTTGACCATCACGCAGCGCGCCAGGTAATAAAAAGCCTCGGCGTCATAGGTCGCAAGACCCGCCGCCATAGCCTCGAGAAATCCCAGATATTCGCGCAAGGACACCGGCACGCCTTCGGCCCGCAAGGCCTGAAAGAACGGCGCGAACATCGGTTCTAGCCCGCCAGAAACCGATGCAGGATGATGGTGGCAAACACCCCGGCCAGCGTGCCGATGATGCCGTAAACGGCGCCCCATTGCAGCATGTCCAACTTACGCCCACCAAGGCGGCGCGCATTGAACACCCCCAGCACAACACCGATCAGTAATCCGCCTAAAACGATCACAGGCCCGCCCCCATATTTGCCGGGGGCAGGCCCTGTGTTTGGCCTAGCTCCGGCGCCCACGCGCGCCCAAGGACGCAACCTCGGTCATCCGCGCGCGCAACTGCTGCTCAGAGCCAAAGCCATAGCGCGCCCAGCCCAGACTGTCGAGACGCAGCGATTTCGCCGCAGCCACCTGGCCGCTATTGTCGAGGGCCTGCGCCTTGATCAACATCAGCGTCGCCGTCAGGGCCGCATTCTGTGCAGCCTTGGCCACCGGCAAGGCGCGGTCGGCAAAGGCAATCGCCTGATCGTTTTGGCCCGAGGACAGCGCAATCGCGGCAAGCTGCATGTCGCAATGGGCGGCATGGATTGCCGTGTTCGGCAGGCTGCGATAGATCCGACCGGCCTCGGCAAAGGCCTGAACCGCCGCTGCTGGGTCTGACGAGATTGCCGCACGCCCCACCGCGAAATAGCTGAACGCCAAGCGCCCGTCATGCCAGCCCTGCGCCATTGCGATCGACAACATCCGCTGGGCCGCCGCCGTGCGGCCCGACGCATTGCCGGTTGGGCCATAGGCCGCCTCGACCGAGCTGATCCATGAGCGCGGCGACATCGGTTGCGGTGCGCCGCCCCCCGATTGCCCGGCCGGATGGATGCGCGCCAGCAAAGCGGGCAGGCGCTTGGCCACCTCGGCCTCATTCATCCCGCTTGCGAACTCGGGCGAATAATGCAGCCGCAACATCAGCATATCAAAGCTGGTCAGGACGGTGTTGAAATTATCGTCGTTAAAGATCGAATCCGGCAGGCGGTAAAGATCGTTCAGCGGCCCCATGGCCTGCGACACTTCCTCATGCAGACAATCGCGCACCTCTTGCGGGCTGGTGTCTGACGGGATGAAGGCAATCGTATGTTCGCGCTGCACCACCGTTGTCCAATCAACATCGGGCGCGTTGCGCTTGGCTTTGTATTCGGCAAACGAGCGCACACGCGGCACGGTGAAACAGGCCGCGGTCGGCACCGCTTTGCGCAATTGGTTGCGCGGCACGAAATCAACCGTCACCGAAGGTGTTTCGCCGTCGCGGGCCTGACGCACATTCAACCCGGCTTCCGAGCGGTATCGGGTGATCAGCTTGGCCAATTCCGTTGGGGCGTTTGGCGGAATATCCCCGGTCATCCCGATCAGGATCTCGCCTTCAAACCGGCTGAGCACCGCAAGGGCGCGCCCGCTTTCCATTCTGAATTCCAGATCCAGAAAATCCCGTGCCAATTCCGCATTCGAGCGGTTGCCCAAAGGCGCCACCGGCCCGCTGATGTTTTGCATCGACGGAAGTGTCGTGCCGGTGCTAAGCTCGGCCGGGTAGTTCTTTGAGACCTGCGCCGGTGGATCGGAAGAGACGCAGGCGGTGGCCAGCCCGAGCGGCAGGCTCAGGGCAATCAAGGAGATGAAACGCATGGCTTGGCAGCTCTTTACGAAGGGTTGCGAGGGGCAAGCGCCCCCTATTGACAGTGACGACGGCATCCGCGCGTCCCCTTGAACCGGGTAGGGCCTTTGTGATGAATGCCCCCGCATCCATCACAAAGCCTAGGTCCTTACCCGTTTCTTCAGGTTTCGTGCCTTGCCTGACCGGCCTTGGGGCGATGGGGCCACGCGGCGCAGCGCCGAATGGTTCCTTTGCCCAAAGGCCAGAGGTTTCAGGACAAGACGCGATCCCCACCGCGCTCATGTCCCCGATAATGCAACCTGCCGATTTCGCACCAATCACCCGACCGAGCAGAGGCCGGAAGTGATCTCGAAATGCCATCTTCCCGATCCGGCCGCAGAAGGCCGGTCGGGGTCCCGCAGGCAGACACCGCATTGCCCCGATGGGGGCAGCGGCAGGCCGGCAGAAAGACAGGTTTTCGAGCATATTGAGCGACACCAAAGCCTGTTTCACCATAGGGGTGAGACAACAGGGCTTGAGTGTCGATACAGCGGCGCGTTCGTGTCAATCTTGGGATTTATACAATTTTAACGCGCACTACCCCTTGAGGTCGTCGGTAAGGAAAAAGCTACATTTTCCCGGCGATCATCACGCTATATTTCAATATATGTCAAAATGGCGGCATTTCGTGAGATGATTGTGGCAAGACTGTGGCCAAACCTAGGCAATTGCGCCCGATTCGGCGAAAATGCGCAACAATATTCACCGGCCCGTTACCGCTGTCCGCGTGCCATAAAGGCAAGCCGCTCAAACAGATGCACATCCTGTTCATTCTTGAGCAACGCCCCATGCAGCCGGGGCAGCGCGTGTTTGCCTTCGCGCCGCAAATCTTCGGGGGCCAGATCCTCAGCCAACAGCAGCTTTAACCAATCCAGCACTTCGGAGGTGGAGGGCTTTTTCTTCAGCCCCGGCGTCTCGCGCAGCTCAAAAAACTGGCTCAAAGCCGTGGCCAGCAGCGCCTCTTTGATCCCCGGAAAATGCACCCGCACGATTTGCGCCAGTGTTTCGGGATCAGGAAAGCGGATGAAGTGGAAAAAGCAGCGGCGCAAAAACGCGTCCGGCAGCTCTTTTTCATTGTTCGAGGTGATGATCACCACAGGCCGATGCAATGCGCGCACGGTTTCATTGGTCTCGTAGACGTGAAACTCCATCCGGTCGAGTTCTTGCAGCAGATCGTTGGGAAACTCGATATCGGCCTTGTCGATCTCGTCAATCAGCAAAACCACCCGCTCGGGCGCGGTGAAGGCCTGCCACAGCTTGCCGCGCCTGATGTAGTTTGCCACATCATGCACCCGCGCCTCGCCCAACTGGCTGTCACGCAATCGGCTGACGGCGTCATATTCATAAAGCCCTTGCTGCGCCTTGGTGGTGGATTTCACATGCCACTCGATCAACTCCATCCCCAGCGCCTGCGCCACCTGCCGGGCAAGCTCGGTTTTGCCTGTTCCCGGCTCGCCTTTCACCAGCAACGGCCGCTGCAACACCACGGCCGCATTCACCGCCACGGCCAGATCTTGGGAAACAACATAGTCGGGGGTGGTCTCAAATTTCATGGTCAACTCAAGGTTATGCGGCTGCGGGGCGGGCGAACCCTAAACCTGCCCCAAAAAACACGCAACCGCTAGTGACAAGCGGATTGCTTTCCTTTAATGGGACGCCAACGGGGAGTGCGCTATGACAGATGCCAACCTGTCGGCCCGGCCCGGCAAAGTGGAGAGTGCGAAGATGAAAGCCGAGATTTTCCTGCCCGATGATTACCGCCCGGCAGAGAACGAGCCTTTCATGAACGAGCGGCAGCTGGAATATTTCCGCCGCAAGCTGGTGATCTGGAAGCAAGAGCTTTTGGGCCAAAGCGCCGAAACCATCGACAATCTGCAAGACTCGGGCCGCAATGTTCCCGACATCGCCGATCGCGCCTCCGAGGAAACCGATCGCGCGCTAGAGCTGCGCACCCGGGATCGTCAGCGCAAGCTGGTGTCGAAAATCGACGCCGCCCTGCGCCGGATCGAGAATGACGAATTTGGCTATTGCGAGATGACTGGCGAGCCGATCAGCCTCAAACGACTTGACGCCCGCCCCATCGCCACCATGACGCTTGAGGCGCAAGAAAAGCACGAGCGCCGTGAAAAGGTCCACCGGGACGATTGACCGCAGCCAGCGCGCTTGTGATCAGGCGCGGAAAAGGCAAAAGATAGCGCCGGGCCCAAGGGTTCGGCGTTTTGCTTTGGGGGGCAGGCCTGTGCAAGGAACAAAGATCACCATTCTTGGGGCAGGGGTTGCCGGTCTGGCGCTGGCGCGCGCCCTTGCCTTGCGGGGCGCAAGTGTCACCGTTCTGGAACAGGCCGATGCCATCCGCGAGGTTGGCGCGGGGCTGCAAATCTCGCCCAATGGCGCGGTGGTGCTGCGCGCGCTGGGGCTGGGCGAGGCGCTAAACGCCGCCTCGATGCGGGCGCAAAGCCTGCGGCTGGTTGATGGCCCCTCGGGCGACAAGGTGCTGGAGATGGACCTTGCCCGCCTGCGCCCGACCCAAGGCTATCATTTCTTGCACCGCGCCGATCTGATTGCGATGCTTAAAACCGGCGCCGAGGCTGCGGGCGTCACCCTGCGGCTGTTGCAAAAGATCACCGCGATTGATCTGTCTGGCCCGCAGCCCCGGCTGACCACCTCGACCGGCGAGACGCTTGCGCCTACTATCTTGATCGGGGCTGACGGGCTGCATTCGCTCACCCGCGCGGCGCTGAATGGCCAAGCCGCGCCGTTTTTCACCCATCAGGTAGCCTGGCGCGCCTTGATCCCCGAAACGCCCGGCGCGGCACCGATGGCCGAGGTTCATATGGGCCCCGGCCGCCATCTGGTCAGCTATCCGCTGCGCGGCGGCACCCTGCGCAACATCGTGGCCGTTGAAGAGCGCAGCCGCTGGGCCGAGGAAAGCTGGTCGCTGCGCGATGATCCGCTGGACCTGCGGCTGGCGTTTCAGGGCTTTAACCCTCGGGTGCGCGGCTGGCTGGATCAGGTTGAGGATGTCTATCTATGGGGGCTTTTCCGCCACGAGGTCGCCCGGACCTGGACCAAAACACTGGCCCAAGGTGCTGTGGCAATCCTTGGTGATGCTGCCCATCCGACCTTGCCCTTTCTGGCGCAAGGCGCGACCATGGGGCTGGAGGATGCTTGGGTTCTGGCCGACAGGCTGGCCAAGTTGCCGCTGGCAGAGGCCTTGGCCGCCTATCAAGCCGCCCGCGCGCCGCGCACGACCAAAATCGTTGCCGCGGCAAATTCAAACGCGCGGTCTTATCACCTGTCGGGGGTTCCCCGCGCGCTGGCCCATAGCGCGCTGAAAATCGGCGGCAGCCTTGCCCCCGGTCTGGCGCTGAAACGCTTTGATTGGCTTTATGATTTCGATGTGACCAAGGCTTAAAGCGATGGTTCAGCGTGCTGAACCATGCCTCCGGCGGGAGTATTTGGCCAAAGTGCAAATGGGAAGGGGTCAGGCGGCAAGCTCGATCCAGATCGGCACATGATCTGACGGCTTTTCGCCTGCGCGCACCTGTTTGTCGATCTGGCAATCGGCCAGCAAATCCGCCGCCTGTGGTGACAGCAGCAGATGGTCAATCCTGATGCCGTTGTTGCGCTCCCAAGCGCCGGCCTGATAATCCCAGAATGAATATTGCCCCGCCGATTGGTTGCGGGCGCGAAAGGCGTCGGTCAGGCCCAGATTGAGCAATCGGCGATAGGCGGCGCGGGTTTGCGGCAAGAACAGCGCGTCATCAAGCCAAACTTCGGGCCTCGCGGCATCTTCGGCCTGCGGGATCACATTGTAATCGCCGCAGATCACCAGAGGCTCTTCATTGCGCAGCAGGGTTTCCACCCGTTCCTGCATCCGCGCCATCCAGGCCAGTTTATACTCATACTTCGGCCCCGGCGCCGGGTTGCCATTGGGCAGATACAGCCCGCAGACCCGAACCGCTTGCGCGCCGATCACCGTGGCCTCGATCCAGCGCGCCTGAAGATCATCGGCATCTCCGGGCAATCCGCGCGTGATATCCTCCAGCGGCAGCTTGGAGAGGATCGCCACGCCGTTGAAGCTTTTCATGCCATGGGTTTCCACTTGATAGCCCATCGATTCGAAAACCTCACGCGGGAAGGCCTCATCCACCGATTTGATCTCTTGCAGGCAAACCACATCTGGCTGCGCCTCAAGCAGCCATTTCGGCAAAGCCTCGATCCGCGCCTTGATGCCGTTGATGTTGAAGGTGGCGATTTTCATGGGATGTCTCCGCTAGGGCAGGGTGGCGCTTGGGCGGTGCCGCTTTCGGTGCAAAGCATTTTGCGTGATGAAGCGCAACATGATGGCCACATTGACCTTGGCATCGGCAATGGCCGTAACCCGCTCGGCCTCGGTCAGGCTATCAAATCTTTGGGCGATTTCGTCTAAAAACACATCGCTGTTGCGCACCATCACCATCAGGCCACGGGCCTTGTGGTTGGTGTTCGAAAACACGCCGATCTGTTGCAGAGCATCGGGAAGATGGGCGCGGTCGGTCTTGCAAAACCGGATGCGGGCCACGCGCAGATAAAGCGGCGCATCCACCGGGATGGCATCCAGGCTTTTTTGCGAGGCGATGTAGTGATTCTCGAGCAATTCCAGCGCCACCGCCGCATAGCGCCGATTGCGCCAGCTGCTTGCCAGCCAATTGGACAGCTGCACCACGATGGTAAAGGCCGATCCGATTGCGGCCCCCAAGATCAGCGGGTTAACGCCCTCCATCCTCAGATCGAAAAACTGGTGCCACAGCCGCAAGAGCTGCTGGCATTGGGATTTTGGATCACAAAGCGCGCGCCGATCAGCTCTTCGGTGAAATCAATCACCGCATTGGCCAGAAACGGCAGGCTGATCTGATCGACCAGCACCTTTTGCCCATCGCTCTCCAGCACCAGATCGTCCGCCGCTGGCGCGTCCAGCCGGATGTCATATTGAAACCCCGAGCAGCCGCCGCCCTCAACCGCCACCCGCAGGGCCTTGGACTCGCCGGTGATCTCGGCAATCTCGGCCAGCCGGGCAAAGGCGCGGGGGGTAACGCGCGGCAGGGTCGCATCGGCGGGAAGGGTCAATTCCATGACTTGCTCTGTCC
>CBDUEF010000061.1:0-10355 GCA_965366095.1 uncultured Cypionkella sp.
CTCCAGATCGGCGCGTTTTTTCTGCTCTGCCGCCACCTGCGCCAGCGCCGCGTTCAACTGGCTTCCCAAGGCCTCAAGCTGCACCTTGCCCGCCACATCCTTGGCCGCCGCCGCATCCAAAACCCCCTGCAACTCACCCAATTGCGCCCGAAGCGCCGCAATCTGCTGGTTCAACGCCTCAACTTTCAGCGCTGCCTGCACCGCCTTTTCCTGCTCGACACTCAACGTCTGTTTTGCCACATCCAGCGCCGTCGCCGCCTGATCCCCGGCCTCGGCCTGCAGCCGCGCCGCCGCCAAAAGCGTCAGCGTTTCCTCGGCCCGTTTGCGCTGTTCCTCCAGCGCCAAAGTCATCGCCGTGAGCGCCGCATCCGAGCCTTTCAGCTTGTCACGCAGCGCCGCCAGCGCCGTAGCATCGACCAATCGGGCTGCCTCGGCATCTGAAATCTTCACCTGCGCCGCCTCCAAAGCGGCCTTGTCACCCTCACCCTTTGCCCTCAGATCAGCCACCAAAGCGTCCAAAGCCTCCCGCTGCGCCGCCGCTAACCGTGCCGCCTCAGCCGCCGCATCCACCTCGGTTCGGGTCTTCGCCAGCGCCAGTTGCACCGCCTCTTTCTCCGAAATCAGCCGGGCCGAGGCCGCTTCAAGATCGGAAACCTTGGCCGTCAGCCCCCCCACCTGCCCCAGCGCCGCGTCGCGCTCGGTCAAACGGCTGGCCACCTGCGCCTCGAATGTCGCAATCCGCCCCTGCGCCGAAGCGAGTTCTGCCTCACGCGCGGAAATCTGCCCGGTCAGGGTGGCAATCAGTGCCGATTGCTGCGCGCCCTTGGCATTGGCTGCCGAAAGGCTGGACGAAAGCCCACTCACCTGCCCCTGCAAATCCGAAACCTTGGCCTTTTCAAGCCCCAAAGCATCCGCCAACCCGGCGATCTGCGCGGTCAAGGCGTCCAGTTCCGAGGTTTGCGTGGTGATCGTCTCACGCAGCACCGATTGCATGACGGTAAAGATCGTCAAAACGAACATCAGCACCATCAAAAGCGTCGTCACCGCATCGACAAACCCCGGCCAGATCATCGCGGAATCGCGTTTGCGGCGCAGCGCCATTCTCAGCCCCGCCCCGAGCCGCTGCGCGACAATTGCCGGATTGCGGCGGTTAATGACGACAAATCGGCGCGCAGATCGGCAAGGCTTTCTTGCCGCCCGGCCGACATTTCCTCAAGGATTTTCAACAGTTGCACATCAATCGAGCGCAGCCGCATCCGCTGTTCGGCGTCCACCAGCCCACTGCCATCGGGCCCGGTCAGCGCCGTGATCAGCCGCTCTTGCCCCTCGGCAATGCGCGACAGGGCCGCCACTTGCCCCGCCTCGGCCCCGATCTGCTGGCCCAGCAAACCGACCGCCCCGCTCAACTGCTGCAATCCCTCTTCCACCCCGGCGCGATTAGATTCGGTCTGTGAAAACAGCGTTTGCAGCACATCTATCTGCGCGCTCAGATGATCCAGAACCGCTGAAACCGGCCCGGCATCCTCACCCTCGCCCGACGAAAACCCCAGCCGGGTGATCGACGACAGCCACTCTTCCAACTCGCGGTAAAACCGGTTCTGGCCGTGGCCGGAGAACAGCTCCAACAGCCCCACCACCAAAGACCCTGCCAGCCCCAACAGCGAAGAGGAAAACGCCGTGCCCATCCCGCCCAATTGGTTTTCCAGCCCGCTCATCAGCTTGCCAAACACCTCAAGCCCGGTCTCACCCTCTTTCGGCACCAAGGAGCGGATGGTTTCCACAACGGCCGGAACCGTGGTGGCAAGCCCGTAGAAGGTGCCCAAAAGGCCAAGGAAAACCAAAAGGTTGGTCAGATAACGCGTGATATCGCGCGCCTCATCAATCCGCGTCGCCACCGATTCCAGGATCGAGCGCGACGACGATGACGAAATCTGCATCCGCGCCCCGCGTGAGCGCAACAGCGCCGCAAGCGGCGCCAGCAAACTGGGCGGCGCAAGACTGGCTGCACCGGGATCATGGCGCACGAACCGCTCGATCCAACTGACCGATTGCGCCAGCGTAAACACCTGCCAGAAACAGGCCGCCACCCCCAGCAGAAAAACAAAAATGATCACCCCGTTCAGCATCGGGTTGGTGCCGACAATTCCGATCACCGTCGAATGGATCAGCCAGGCCCCCGCCCCCACCAGCCCGCAGGCCAAAAGCATGGTGACAATCTGCCGGATCGGCTGGCTGAAGGTGATCTCTGGCTCCGTCTTGGATATGTCCATAAGGTCGCGTCTGCCCTTTTGCCTTGTTGCCCAAGCATAGCAGGCGGCACCGTTTAGCCAAGCAAAACCAGCCTAAAGGCCGCGCACCCGGGCTGCAAGCCAGCACAGGTCGGGATCATCAATCCCCAAAGCCGCCAGATGCGCGGCAGTTGAAAACAGATAGTCGCGGTTCGCCCCTTTACCGCCCTGCGCGCGGGCGATGATCTGCGCCTGATCGTCCAGCGGCAGCGCGCCACTGTATTGCGTGTGGTCAGGGTCGATCACAAACACCAGCGCCTCTTGCGCGCGCCCGGCAATATCCACCGGCAACCATCGCTCCAGATAGGCCGATGAGATCAATTCGCGCTCGCGCAGCCGCTCCAGCGTTTCAGCCTCGGCGCCTTCGGCCACCAGAAAGGCCACACCGTCGCAATAGGCGCCCGCAGCCTGATCGAGCGCCAACACCAGACCGGGGGCCGCAACCGTGCCGCGATGATGGATCGAGTGCATACAAAAGCTGCGCCGCCAGCCCGCCAGCCGCGCGATATGCTGCTCTGCCACCGGAAACTCCGGGTTCCAGATCAGCGATCCATACCCAAAAACCCACATGCCCTGCTGCATCTTCTGGTCCTTTTTTTCAAGCTTGTGTAAACAGGCGCTCACCGCAAGGAAAGGTCTGTTGATGCGCGCTTTGCTCTGGGTTGTGCTGTTGGTTTCTGGCCTTTGGGGCGGCTATTGGTTTGTGGGGGCCAGTGCGGTGGAACGCGGAGCCGAAGCCGCCTTTGCCAGCACGGGCGGGCTGGAACTGTCGAAGGACTCGCTCACCGTGCAGGGCTTTCCCAACCGTTTCGATCTGACCATCACCGCCCCTTCGGCCTTTGATCCGGCCAAAGGCATCGGCTGGAGCGCGCCATTCTTGCAAGTGTTTTCAATGACATGGAAGCCATGGCACATTATCGCCGCCCTGCCTCATACCCAAACCATCACCCTGCCGGGCGAAAAACTGACCCTCGACTCCAGCCGCATGATGGCCAGCCTGATGCTGCATCCCGGCACCGATCTGGCGTTGAATGAAACCACGGTCGAGGTGGAAACCCCCGCGCTGTCCTCGGATCAGGGCTGGAAATTTTCCGCCGCCAAGGCGGTTCTGGCCAGCCGTGAAGACCCCTCGCAGCAAAACACCCACCGCATCGGGCTTGAGGTGACAAAGATCGCGCTCGATCCGGGCCTGAACCTGCCCCCCGATCTGCCCGCCACTATCCAAGAGCTGCACCTTGACAGCTTCCTCAGCTTTTCCGCCCCGATTGACCGCCACGCAGAGCAAACCCAGCCGAAACTGACGGCGATCAAGGTGCAGGACAGCCGGCTGATCTGGGGCGATCTGCAAATTCTGCTCGACGGAAGCCTGACTGCGGGCGCCGATGGGTTGGCCGAAGGAGCGCTCACCTTCCACATCACCAATTGGCGCAAACTGCCGCCGCTTCTGGCCGCTTTGGGCGCGATCACCCCCGATTTCGCCCCCACTATCACCCGAGGGCTTGAGGTGATGGCAGCCGCCGGAAAAGACCCTCAAGTTCTTGATCTGGTGATGAAATCGGCAAACGGAAGGCTCAGCCTTGGCCCCTTCCCGCTGGGGCCTGCCCCCCGCCTGAACTAGTGGCAATAGGGACCGCTGCGATAGCTTGCGGTATCGAAATGCAGATGGTTTTCGTGAAACCCATCTGATCCGGGGCCCAAAGTGGTGCCGAATATCCCGCAAGCCGCCTGATGCGCGCGCCGCATCTCGGCGTTGTAATTGCGCAAAACCGTCAATTCCTTGCCATCGGAAAAGACAAATCCGGCCACATCAATCGCTTTGCCGCGCCCATGTTCCGAGATTTTCGCCCCGCGCTGATTGTTCCGCGACCTGCACATGTAACTGCCGAAAATATGCAACCCCACCACTTCGCGCTTGCCAAAGGCGGGGCGCATTCCCTTTTGGATCCATTTTTTGAACGCTTTGGCCGTGTCGCAATCGATCTTGGCCGGTTGGCTGAATCTGATCCCGTCAATCGAGGTCACCGAAACCGGCTCTGCCACGCCGCAGCCCTTCACGTTTGATGTGATCGGGGCCAGCACCTCGCCTTTGATCGCCGGATCGCCACACACCGCGCCCGCCATGGACAGCGCCGCTTTCCTTGGCTTTTTGGCCGTGGGAGCCGGAGATGATGCCGCCAAAGTCAACAAATCGGCAGGGCGCTGACGGGGGTGTGGAACAGTTGCCGAGGCTTGGGCAGCGGCCAGCGGTGGCACCGCATCCGGCCGATGCTTTGGACGGAAAGCGCCAAGATCCTTCGCCAGCGGCAAAGCAGTATCGGGCAAAGCTGTATTGGGCCGCAATTTGGGGATCGGCGAGGTTCTGGGGACCTCGGCCACCACAGCACTGGCACAAATCGACAGGATCAGCGCCAGAACGACCCCGCACCGCATGGGTTAACCCGCCTTGGCGGGCTCGGCCACGCGCCCGAAATCTGGCGCAGCCGTGTCTTGCCCGGCCTCGATGATGCCGCGCCGAATGGCACGGGTGCGGGTGAAATAATCAAACAGATGCTCGCCATCGCCCATCCGAATTGCGCGCTGCAACACGAACAATTCCTCGGTAAAGCGCCCCAGAATATCCAGCACCGCGTCTTTGTTGGTCAGGAACACATCGCGCCACATGGTGGGATCAGAGGCCGCAATCCGGGTGAAATCGCGAAACCCCGCCGCCGAATACTGGATCACTTCGGAATTCGACACCTGCGCCAGATGGTCGGCCACCCCCACCATCGTATAGGCGATCAAATGCGGCGCATGGCTGACCACCGCCACCACCTGATCGTGATGCGCCGGGTCCATTTCGGCCACCTTGGCCCCCATCCGCTGCAACAAATCGCGCAACCGCTTCAACGCCTCTGGATCGGTTTCTGGCAAAGGCGTCAGCAACCACCAGCGGTTCTCATAAAGGCTTGCAAAGCCCGAACGCGGCCCGGAATACTCGGTTCCCGCCATCGGATGACCGGGAATAAACTGAACGCCGTCAGGCAGTTGCGGCAAAACCGCCGCAATCACGGCCTGTTTCACCGATCCCACATCGGTCACCGTGCAGCCCTTTGCCAGATGCGGCGCGATTTCGGCCGCCAGCGCGGCCATCGCCCCCACCGGCACCGCCAGCACCACCAGATCGGCCCCTGCCACCGCCTCGGCCGCCGTGGCGCAAACCCGGTCGCAAATCCCGATCTCCAGCGCCACCTTGCGGGTTTCGGCCGATTTCGCATGGCCGACAATCTCACCCGCCAGCCCCTTGGCCCGCATCGCATGCGCCATCGAGCTGGCAATCAACCCCAACCCGATCAGTGCCACGCGGTTGTAAAGCGGCGCGCTCATTTCACACCCTTGAACTGCGCAATCGCATGCGACACCCGCCGACAGGACGCCTCATCGCCAATGGTGATCCGCAGGCAATGCGGCAAGTTATAGCTGGTCACCCTGCGCACAATAAGCCCTTGTGATTGCAAGAAAAGATCGCAAGCCTCGGCCTCATCGGGGGAAGAGAACCGCGCCAGGATGAAATTGGCCAGCGAAATATCCGACGGGATGCCCATTTCGGCCAAAGACTGCGCCAACCAATGGCGCATCTTGGCATTGTCGGCCCGGCAGCGGTTGACATATTCCTGATCACGCACCGCCGCCTCGGCGGTCTCCAACTGCGTGTTCGACAGATTGAACGGCCCCCGGATGCGGTTCAAAACGTCAATGATCTGCTTTGGCCCATAGCCCCACCCGATCCGCAAGCCACCCAGCCCGTAAATCTTGGAAAACGTCCGCGTCGTCACCACATTGTCGAGCGCCTCGATCAGCGACAGGCCCGCATCAAAGCCATCGACAAACTCGGCATAGGCCCCGTCCAGCACCAAAATCGCCTGTGGGGGCAGGCCGGCCGCCAAACGCTCCACCTGCGCCGGGGAAATCATCGTGCCGGTCGGGTTGTTGGGATTGGCGATGAACACCAGTTTCGTGCGCCGGTTACAGGCCTTCAGGATCGCATCCACATCCGTCATACGCTCGCGCTCGGCCACTTCCACCGGAGTGGCCCCCGCCGCCAGCGCCGAAATGCGGTACATCAGAAACCCGTGTTCAGTGAAAACCACCTCATCCTTGGGGCCGGCATAGGCCTGGCAGAGGAAATGGATGATCTCATCTGACCCCACAGCGCAAATCACCCGCGCCGCATCCAGCCCATGCACCTCGGCAATCGCCGCGCGCAGGTTGGCGTGATCGGTGAGGGATAGCGGTGCAGCTGATGCACCGAGCGCAAAAACGCCTCTTTCGCCTTGTCCGAGGCCCCGAACGGGTTCTCGTTTGACGACAGCTTCAGGATATTCGTAACCCCCGGCACAGCGGCCTTGCCACCCTCATAAAGGGCGATGTCCATGATACCGGGCTGCGGGCGGATTGCGTCGTTCATCAGATTCCCCAAACTCTTGCCGGGTTTTAGCGAGGCGATGGGGGCAATGCCAGCAGCAACTTAATCTTCATAACCAAAAGGCCCGCCAGAACGGCGGGCCTTTTGCTCCCAATCGGGATGAGATCAGTTCTTTGCGTAGTATTCGACGACCAGGTTCGGTTCCATCTGAACCGGATAAGGCACATCGCCAAGGCCCGGAGTGCGAATGAATTTCGCGGTCAGTTTCGAATTGTCCACTTCCAGATAGTCGGGCACATCGCGCTCGGTCAACTGGATCGCTTCCAAAATCGCCACCATCTGACGCGACTTTTCACGAACGGCGATGATATCGCCTTCCTTGACGCGGTAAGAAGCGATGTTCACGCGCTGGCCGTTCACGGTTACGTGGCCGTGGTTCACGAACTGGCGGGCAGCGAAAACGGTCGGCACGAATTTGGCACGGTAAACCACCGCATCGAGACGGCGCTCGAGCAGACCCACCAGCATCTCGCCGGTATCGCCCTTGACGCGCTCGGCTTCGGTATAGATCTTGCGGAACTGCTTTTCGGTCAGATCGCCATAATAGCCCTTCAACTTCTGTTTGGCGCGAAGCTGGGTGCCGAAATCCGAAAGTTTGTTCTTGCGGCGCTGGCCGTGCTGGCCGGGGCCGTATTCGCGCTTGTTCACCGGGGATTTCGGACGGCCCCAGATGTTTTCGCCCATACGGCGGTCAATTTTATACTTGGCAGACGTGCGTTTGGTCACGGCTGATCTCCTTCTTGCGTTGCGAAGGGCGTTGTCCTTTGGCCCGAGGGCCCGACAGGTTTCCCCTTGCGGGGTCCACCAACACCAATGAATTGCCCCGAACACCAGTCCGGGACTGCGCGCTTATACAGCCGCGCCGCCCACTGTCAACAGCAGGCACGCTGCACCTGCATCCTCATCGCAGAAATATCCTCGGGGGGAGGCGCGGAACGCGCCGTGGGGGGCAGACAGCCCCCCTTTTTCACGCCACCGCCCGCATGTCATAGCGCAGGATCGCCGCTTCTGAAGCCGAAAGATTGCGCCGCGCATAATCGCCATAGCTGTGTGGGTTCAGGGCAATCTCGGGCAAAAGCCCCAACAGCCCCTCACGCTGCAGCGGATCGACCATATCCAAAGCGGTGTTCGAGGGATGGAAACTCTCGGTCTCCAGCCCATTGGCATAGACGATATTGTGCCGCTCCAACAAGATATGCACATAGGTCACTTCGCGCAGCGCATGGTCCACGGTGATGGTGCTGTCATTGACCAGATCCTCGGCCGCCACCAAAACCTCGGCGGTGTTGAACAGTGCCTGCGCCGAAGCCCCGCGCACCATCATCCGGTGTTGCGGCGATACCAGCAGGTCTTGATCCGGGCGATCCACCCCCAGCGCGCCCAGCCGAAGCCGGATCGGCCGCAGATGCGGCATGGCGTAAAGCCGCGCCCCCGACATCCGCCGATGCCCGCGCCACATCACCTCTTGCGGGCCGTTGTCCCGCGTCAATATCCGCTCGCCGGGCTGAATATCTTGAATGAGGCGCGGGCCATCTGGCGTGGCCAGTCTTGTGTCGGGCGTGAAACAGATCACCCCGCCTGCCGTTCTTGCGCCCACTGCCACCTGCGGCGTTCGGTCAATCGCCGTGCGCACCACCCAAAGGTCGCGGTCGACCGGAGGCAGATCGCCCACCACCATCAACAGCCGCGCGCAAGTGTCGGGCACATCAATCAAGGTCAGGGTAAAGCTGTGATGCCCGTCGGTGACGATAAAGCCCTGCTCGGGCACCTCTTCGGCACCCTCCTCGTCTTGCTGTTGCGGGGCCTGATCGCCCACCACCGCACCAACCAAGCGCCGCACCATGCGCGCCGCCCGCTTTCGTATATCCGCCGCTCCTTCGGCCCCTTCCAAAAGCAATACCGCTTGCGGAGCATCCACACGCACCGATGCTCCGGTCCAGCGCCACGAGGCGCCGACCGTCAAAAGGTCCAGAGATGGGGCCGCAAGGCCATCTACTTCTGTCTGTGACCAGGATATGACGAACGTGCCCCAAGAGCCCGTTTTCATGCCTGTGTGCCTGCTCGTTTATTTTCTTGTTTTTGTCGTCTTGTTCGAAAAGCGTAACAAGAACCAACGGGCTTGCCTATTGCAAATCGGCAACAATGCTGTGGTTATTTAGGCTTAGAAGCTGAAGTTGACGTTAAGTGAACCAACAAATTGGCCCTCTTTTTGTTCGTTAAACTCTGGCCCCAGATAGGTCACCCCATAAAATCCCGAGGCACGGCTGCCTTGCCATTGCACCCCTGCCCTTGCGCGGGTGCGGGTGTCTGACGGGGTTACCGCCTCGCCCGCAGGCAAAAAGACCGAGGAAAACACCTGCGCCACATCCGCCCCCAGCACCAGCGAGAAGCCGTTGTCATGCACACCGGCCACACCGCGATAGCGTTGGCCGGTGGTTGGATCGCGCAGCATCAGATCGCCTTGCCCAAACTCGCCAAACACCAGATCGCCGCCGACCCGGACCAAAGTTTCGGCTCCGGCCCGTGCCTCGACAAAGGGATGCAGGGTGGTCTGGGTGCCAAAATGCAGCGTCCGCCCGATCTCGCCCACCAGGGTGGGATAAATGCCGTTGCCGATCTGATCATCCAGAACCTTTGGTTCGGCCAAGCCCAAGCGCCGGTGAATCCAGCCCTGAAAACTCCCGATGCCGGTTTGCGGCCCGGTCACCACCAGATCGCCGCCCAGACTGATCTCATTGCCCTGCCAGCCGAAATGGGTATGCACCCCTAGGCTCAGTGCGCCGGCATAACGCCGGTCATTGGGATCGATCGCCAGCAGATCGACAGGTGCAATGGTTTCGCCGCGGAACCTGAATTCCAAAATCGCGCCGGGCTGCTCGGGCATCACGCCGCTCCAGCTTTCGCCCCGCAACTGGCTGACCGTATAAGAGCCGGTGCGCCAGCGGTCCTGACCGTCGCCAATCGCATCATTGTTGAACAGCCGCCCCCAGCCCAGGGTAACACGGTCCTGAGCGGCCAGCGGGCTGACCAGCCCGGCAATCAGCACACACGCGGCAAGAAGCGCTTTGTTCATCATTCTCAGTCCCAAATAGCACCCCCGCACTCGTTTTGATCTAGCTTACATGAAGTTGTCAGGCCAGTGCTTTGATATCGCTACCCAAGCACAGATGACACCCTGTTGCGGATTTGCAAAAGCACGCAGGCGCAAAATCCCAACGGCACTTGCCGCACCGCAGAATCACCGCACCGGTCGCGCGCGACGCCCGGCCTGCGACAAAGTGCCCTCAAATCATCGCTTTTGGTTAGGCGCCACTTTACAACATTGGAAAATATATCTAAAACAATGGATTATAGATATTTCATCAAACATCCGACCCATATCCGACCCATAAATAAATATCTAAGCCACATCAAATAAATCCCCCCGGTTTGATCTTTGTCAAAGAGAAGCCTCGCCATTCCCCGCATATCTGGCCCCATGAAACGCAGCCTTAGCCATTCCTTAATCTGCCTGATTCTCAGCCTCTGTATCTCAGTGGCAGGCGTTTCGCGAGGCATGGCCGGTGTTGCAATGGCGCAGGATGCTGGCGCCACCGAGATGG
>CBDUEF010000062.1:0-10332 GCA_965366095.1 uncultured Cypionkella sp.
ACCTACAGGTTGATGCCGGGTCCATCCATGCCATCCTGGGCGAAAACGGTGCGGGAAAATCCACGCTGATGAAGCTGATCTACGGGGTAGAGACCCCCGACGAGGGGCAGATTTCGTGGAAGGGCCAGCCGGTGCGCCTGTCCAGCCCTGCTGCGGCAAGGGCCAAAGGGATCGGCATGGTGTTTCAGCATTTCTCGCTGTTCGAGACACTCAGCGTGGTGCAAAATATCGCGCTGATCGTGCCGGGGTCGCAGGCGGTTCTGGCGCAGCGCATCCGCGATCTGGGCGAGGCCTTTGGCCTTGCCGTCGATCCGCGCGCCATTGTCCATGCGCTTTCGGTGGGCGAGCGGCAACGGGTCGAAATCATCCGATGCCTAATGCTGAACCCCGATTTGCTGATTCTGGATGAGCCGACCTCAGTTTTGCCGCCGCAATCGGTGGCGCGGCTGTTTGAGACCCTGCGGGCCTTGCGCGAAAAGGGCATGGCCATCTTGTTCATCAGCCACAAGCTTGAGGAAATCCGCGAGCTTTGTGACACCGCAACCATCCTGCGCCAAGGCAAGGTCACGGCGCGACTTGATCCGCGCACAGCTTCGGCCACCGATTTGGCCACGCTGATGATCGGCCGCCCGATGCCGCAGCCGGTCCGCGCCACGCCCCATGGTCTGGGCGAGGAACGGCTCGCGCTCGCCGGGCTGAATTATCGCAACGACGATCCTTTTGCCGCCTCCTTGGCCGAAGTGAACCTGTCGCTGCGCGGCGGCGAAATCGTGGGCATAGCGGGCATCTCCGGCAATGGTCAGCAAGAGCTGGCCGCGCTGATTTCGGGCGAAATCGCTGTGCCTGCCGCAGAGCGTGACACGATCCGCCTGATGGGCAAACCTGTCGGCGATCAAGGGGCGGCGGCACGGCGCGGTCAGGGCTTTGCCTTTGTGCCCGAGGATCGTTTGGGTCGCGGGGCGGTGCCCGATATGTCCTTGGCCGACAATGCTTTGCTGACGGCGCATAGCAAAGGGCTGGTGCGCCATGGCTTCATTCAACGCGCCGCCGAACGCAGCTTTACCGCCGATTGTATCGCGCGGTTTGGTGTGCGAACCTCTGGCCCGCAGGCCGAAGCAGGGGCGCTTTCGGGCGGCAATCTGCAAAAGTTCATCATGGGCCGCGAGATGATGCTGCAACCTTCGGTGTTGCTGGTGGCCCAGCCAACATGGGGCGTGGATATTGGCGCGGCTCTGGACATCCGGCAAAGGCTGGTGGCGATGCGCAACGATGGCACGGCGATTTTGGTGATCTCGGAAGAGATCGACGAGTTGTTTGAGATCTGTGACCGCCTGCATGTGCTGCATAAAGGGCGGTTGTCGCCCTCGCTTGCGGTTGCAAGCACAACGGTGGAACAGGTTGGCACCTGGATGATCGGCGCGGAGGGTGGGGCATGAAAATCACCCTTTTGCGCCGTGAGCCCGCCTCACGTAGTGCGGCTTTCCTTGCACCGCTGATCGTTTTGGTCTGCCCCTTTTTGCCCAGCCTCTTGCTGTTCTGGATTTTGGGAAAACCCGCCGGTCAGGCGCTTTATTCGCTGCTGATCGAGCCCTTTGTGGGCTGGTACAACTTTTCCGAACTGTTGCTGAAGATGGGTCCCTTGATGCTGATCGCCCAAGGGTTGGCCATCGGTTTTCGCGCCAATGTCTTCAACATCGGTGCCGAAGGTCAGTTGATCATCGGCGCCCTTTGCGCCTCGGCCTTGCCGATTTACTTTCCCGATGGCACCTCGCCTTTGATGCTGCCGGCAATGATATTGCTGGGCGCTCTGGGGGGGGCGGCTTGGGCCGGATTGGCGGCAGGCCTGCGCACAAGGTTCAATGCCAATGAGATTCTGGTCACACTGATGCTGACGCTGATTGCGACGCAAGTGATGTATTACCTGCTGCTGGGGCCGTGGAAAGACCCGCATGGCTTCAACTTTCCGCAATCGGTGACCTTTCCTGATGCCGCGCTGCTGCCGATCCTGATCAGCGGCACGCGGGTGAATATCTCGGTGTTGGCGGCGCTGCTGTTCAGCCTTCTGGCTTGGGTGATGATGCGGCACCGGATGTCGGGGTATCGCCTGCTGGTGGGAGGGCTTGCACCGCGCGCCGCGCGCTATGCCGGGTTCAGCGAATCCCGCGCGATCTGGACCAGCCTGCTGATCGGCGGACTGGCGGCAGGGTTTGCAGGGGCCTGCGAAGTGGCCGGGCCCCTTGGACAACTGCAGCGCTCGATCACGATGGGATATGGCTATTCCGCGATCATCGTCGCCTATCTGGGCGGATTGAACCCGCTTGGCATCGTGGTTTCGGCCTTTTTGATGGCCGCGCTTTATATTGGCGGCGATAACGCCATGGTCTCGGCCGATCTGCCGGTGGCTGCGGTGGCGGTCTTCCAAGGCCTGCTTTTGGTATTTTATCTCGCCAGCCTGACCTTCATTCGCTATCGCGTGTCATTTACCAGAAAGTCGGGCCATGAGCATTCTTGAATATATCCTGGCCGGAACCCTGGCGGCAGCGACGCCGATGTTGCTGGCCGCGCTTGGAGAGCTTATCGTCGAACGCTCGGGCGTGCTGAACCTTGGCATCGAGGGAATGATGGCGCTTGGCGCGGCCATCGGTTTTGTCGTGACCTATACCAGCGGCAACCCGGTTTTGGGCTTTGCCGCCGCCGCATTCGGCGGCATGTCTCTGGCGATGGTCTTTGCCGCCTTGACGCTTGGGCTGCGGGCAAATCAGGTGGCAGCAGGGCTTGCCATCAGCATATTGGGACTTGGTCTTTCGTCGTTGATCGGCAAATCGCTGGAAAGCCAGACGGTGCAGGCGCCGGGCAAACTCTCGGTGCCGGGTTTGGCCGATCTGCCGGTGGTGGGCGGCTTGTTTCAGCAAGACATCGTGGTTTGGCTGACACTGGCGCTGACGGTGGCGATCTGGGCCGTGCTCAATCACAGCAAGCTGGGGCTGATCATCCGCGCCGTTGGCGAAAATCCCCAAGCGGCGCGCGCCATCGGCATTCCGGTGCTGCGCATCCGCTGTGCAGCGGTGGCCTTTGGCGGGGCGCTGGCTGGCATTGCGGGGGCCTATGCCTCAACCATATACACCCCACTTTGGGCCGATGGCATGATCGCAGGGCGCGGCTGGATTGCGGTGTCGCTGGTGGTTTTCGGCACTTGGCAGGCCGAGCGCGTGTTTTTCGGCGCACTGTTGTTTGGCGCATTGTCTTTGGGAGGGTTGATGGCGCAGGCGGCGGGCGTGGCGCTTTCCTCTCAGCTTTTGGCCTGCACCCCCTACATTGTTACCATCCTCATGCTGGCGGTGATCTCGTCAAACCGTCGCCGGATGCGGCTGAACACCATCGCATCCCTCGGCCAGCCATTTTAGGCCCGGCGTCAGGCTACGGTTCCAAAGCCGCGCATCACGACCCTGGGGCCAAGGGATGCCGGTTCTGTCCCATTTGCCGCAGACGCTGACGCCGATTGCGGCAAGGATGATCAACCGGGTGGTCAGATCGCGGTAAAATGGATCTGTCTTCAGGGGGATAAAGCCGTTGGGGATCAGCCCCAGCAACACCCCCCCCGCCCCCGACCCCCCCCACCCCGCCAAAAGTGTTGGTGTCACCCAAAATAGCGGCTGCAATCGCGTCCATCGCAAAAATCGCTCTGACCAAAAGATCAAACCCGCCAGCGATGATCACCACAGGGGTGTTCTGGTTCACGATGTTCAACAGGTTTGCATCTTCACAAAACCGTCTGACAACAGCGACACCCCGGCTCGGCTCGCCCTGAAAGCGCAGGGTTCTGGGGCGTGGACAACAGATCGGCCTCATCACATTCCCCCGCATCACGGTCTGGAAACACGATATCGGCACCGGTGCCGCCGTATCTGCCGTTACACGATGGTGCTTGCCCATTCTATCGCCCAATGTTTGGAAATCGCCGGGCGTTGTCGCCCGGCCCTGGCCCTATAGCACCCATTCGCCCTTAAAATCGGGAGGCCTCCAGAACGGATTTGTCGATCATCGCCTGCACCGCTCCGGCGGCATCCATGTTGTTGGCTGGGGCGACCAGCCTGCCCTCAATCGCATTGGCTCTCTGCACCATCGCCCGCGCGGCCAGCGCCCTACAGATACAGTGACGCCACATGAGACCGAAACGGCTCCGGCGCAATCTTGGCTCCAAACAGATGCGGGTCAGCAATAGGCAGAACCACATTCACATCCTCATGCGCCTGAAAGAGTTCGGTCAGCGCGGTGACGGGCAAATGGAATTCCTCGCCCGCGGCCACGATCTTGATCGCGGTATGAGCGCCCGACACCGTCTCGAATTTTTCCAGACGCCGGTTTTCAAACGAGAAAATCTTGCCACCGCCGATGATGACCTCATTGCACCGGCCCTTGGCGGCGCAATAGGCCACCACGGCTTCGGCCTGCTGGGTTGCCCCGGCCACCAGAGGCGATCCTTTATGGACATCAGCCGTCGATAATGCAAACATAATGCATTCGGAGGGCGAGACCACCTCATGGCGATCATCCTTAAATCCGAGGGCAGGCCCAAAGCCCCCGATACCCTGCGCCGGCCGCAGCGCGGGGCGATCCATGTCTATGAAACCCTGCGCGAAGATATCTTGTGGCTGCGCATTGCGCCGGGCACTCCCCTCGACGAAGTGGCGCTTGCAAAACGCTTCGACATCTCGCGCACCCCGATCCGTGAGGCGCTGATGCTGTTGGCCGGCGACAGTCTGGTGATGTTCCTGCCCAACCGCAGCTCGATTGTGCCGCCGCTGTCGTTGCACAATCAGGGCGAATACATGGACGTGTATCTGTTGCTGTCACGCGCGGCGGTGCGAGGGGCGATCCTGAATTTGCAAAGCGGCGACGAAAAAATCCTTCAGGCGCGGCTTGCCGATCTGCTGGCCCAATTGGACACCTCGGCCGGCGAACCCGCCTTGCGCGCCGAACTCGCGTTGCGCCATCTCCTTGGCGATCTCGCCCGCAACAGTTTTCAGAACCAGTTTTACCGCCAGATCCTGGATATGGGGATCCGCACCAAGATCCTGCATTTCTTTCCCAACACGGACCCTGCCGACCTTGCCGAGATCAAGTCTCGCTGGCATTTGCTCATTGAGTCCGTCGCGCAACGCGATGCCCTGCGCGCCGATGGCATCATCACCCGGATGCTGCTGGCCGAAAATGAGATCATCATGCGCTCGCTTTTACCCAAGTTCGGGCACCAGCTTGCCCTTCCCCCGATCTGACACCCCAACGGAGCCCCACCATGACCGATATCCATTCCGAACGTCGCCAAAGGCTTGCCGCCATTGCCCGAAGTCAGGGCCTGGGAGCCATTGCCTTTGTGCCGGGGGCGAATTTTTCCTATGTGTCGGGCCTGCATTTTCACCTGATGGAACGCCCGACCTTGCTGTTTGTGACCGCCGACAACCAGATCGTCGCAATCGTTCCTGAACTGGAACGCGCCAAGTGGAACGCCACCTTTCCCGACGCGCAGACCTACTTCTGGCAAGACAGCGATGGCTATCAAGACGCCTTTGCGGCGGCATCCGACGCTCTGAAGGGCCAGATGATCGGGGTCGAAGGCATGCGAATGCGGGTTTTCGAAGGCGATGCCCTGCGCCGTCATTTCCAGCAAGGCGCGATTGTGGATGTCGAATCCGATCTGAGACTGCTGCGCCAAGCCAAATCCAGCGCCGAAATTGTCAGCCTGCAACGCGCCATCGACATCAGCGAACTTGCCCTTTCCGAGACTTTGGCCGAGGTCAAGGCCGGCATGAGCGAACGCCAGATCCTGAACCTGCTGAAAGCGCGGATGCTGGCTGGCGGTGCCGAGGGTTTTGCCTTTGACCCAATCGTTCTGGTTGGGGGCAATGCCGCCAATCCACATGGCTCGCCCGGCGACGCGGTGCTGACCCCCGGCGATGCTCTGCTGATAGATTTTGGCGCCAGCGTTGAGGGCTATAACGCCGATATCACCCGCACCTTCTTTTGCGACCATGCCAGCGACGACCACGCCGCCCTTTACAACACGGTTCTGGCCGCCAATGAAAAGGGCCGGGCGATGTCTGGCCCCGAGATGACAGCGCATGATCTGGACGTGGCCGTCACAGCGGTTCTGGCCGAGTCGCCCTATGCTGCGCTGATCGTCCATAAAACCGGCCATGGTCTGGGCCTCGATGTGCATGAGGCGCCGCAAATCATGAAGGGCAACCACAGCCCCCTGATCCCCGGCACCGTCTTTACCATCGAGCCGGGCCTGTACCGGGCGGGAGATATCGGGGTGCGGATTGAGGATGATGTGGTAACCGAAACCACCGGGGCGCGCTCGCTAACCGGTTTTCCGCGTGAATTGACAATTGTGGGGACAAAATGAACAAACTGGACAGCTTTACCGCCCTTGCCGAAACCGGCACGGTCGCGCAGATTTTTTCTGCCCTCGAAGACTTGGTGCAACAGCAGGTCGGGGCCATCATCTACTCTTGTTCGACCTTCGATCTGGTTGCTGCCAAATCGCGCCGCATTCATACCAATATGCCCGACATCTACCCGGTCTCAGGGTTGAAAGACATCACCATCAACGCTTGGACCGCTCAGGTCCTTGATGGCAAACAACCCTATGTCGCCAACACGATCGAAGAGATCGCCACGTTATTTCCCGACCATGCGCTGATCAAATCGCTAGGCTGTGGCGCGGTGATCAATATGCCGGTGTTTCTGGCCGGGCGGTTCCTGGGCACGATCAACATCCTGCACGAGCCGGGCTATTACACCCCAAAACGCCTTGCCGCCCTTCGCGCGCTGATCCCGGCGGCCATGCTGGCCTTTGCCGCCTATCATGCCGATCAGCCCCACTAAGCTGGCAGCAAAATCGCCCCCTCGGGGCCGGGTCAGGACAGTCTTGACCCGGCAACCCTTTGCAATCACCGGCGAGTCGGCGCCTTGTCCCGCTCGACCTCGCCACCAGCTTTTTCCCAACCGACAAAGCCCTCGCGCAGATGGCAGGCCTCAAATCCCATATCTTGCAACGTCGCCACCGTCAGCGCCGACCGCCACCCCGAGGCGCAATGAAAAAGATACGTCACCCCCTCTTGGCCAAATACCGGCTTGAAATAGGGGCTGTCCGGGTCGATCCAAAACTCGATCATCCCGCGCGGCGCATGCACAGATCCGGGGATGAATCCCATGCGCTCGCGCTCGCGGATGTCGCGGATATCAACGATCACGACATCGGCGCGCGCCCGCATGGCCTGCGCCTCGGCCACCTCCACCTCACGAATGCGCGCCCGCGCGGCGGCAACCATTTCACCCGAACCAATCTTCAAAGCCATCCGCGCCCCCTGTTTTCTTGCAGTTTGCCCCCAATTCTGGGCAAGGGCAATCACCACGGGGCTTGCTATTCGCGCGTTTTGGCAGAACCTGAAGCCATGATAAAACCCGAAGCAAAACTGAAACTCCGCATCACCTTTGCCCCCGACATCGTGCTGGGCCCCGGCAAGGCGCAGCTTTTGGCGCTGATCCGCGACACCGGCTCTATTTCGGCCGCCGGGCGCGCGATGGGGATGAGCTACAAGCGCGCCTGGATGCTGGTCGAGGCGATGAATGCGGCCTTTGCCGCGCCGGTGGTGGCCTCGGCCCGAGGTGGCGCGCAAGGCGGCGGTGCGCATCTGACCGAAACCGGCGAAACCGTGCTGGCGCATCTGCTGGCTTTCGAGGCCAAGGCCAGCGCCGCCACCACCGCCGAAGTGGCCGCCCTGCGAAAACTGCTCCGCGATATTCCCGAACGGAAATAACCCTTGCCCCGGCTTACGGCCTGAGCGATATGTCCACCAGAACATATCAACGCAAAGGGATTCCCATGACCCGCCTTCCCCTTCTCGCCGCCGCCTTCGCTCTGGCCTTGCCAACCGCAAGCCGCGCCGAAGAGATCACCGTCTTTGCCGCCGCCAGCCTGAAAAACGCGCTCGATGCAATCGCCGCCGATTGGCAGAAAACCTCGGGCGATAGGGTGGTGTTTCCCTATGGTGCCTCCACAAACCGGGCCAAGAAAATCCAGCAGGGCGCGCCCGCCGATCTGTTCCTTTCGGCCTCAACTGGTTGGATGGACACTCTGGCCACCGACAAGCTGATCAAGCCCGAAAGCCGTCGCGATCTCTTGGGCAACAGTCTGGTGCTGATCGCCGCAGGCAAGGATCAACCTGCCATCACGATCACGCCCTCGCTTGACCTACTGGGGATGCTCAAGGGCGGCAAACTGGCAATGGCGATGGTCGATTCCGTGCCCGCCGGGCAATATGGCAAAGAGGCACTCACCCAGCTTGGCCTCTGGCCCTCGGTCGAGCCTTCGGTCGCGCAAACCGACAACGTGCGCGCGGCGCTGGCACTGGTGACAACGGCCGAGGCCCCTTTCGGCATCGTTTATGCCTCGGATGCCATCGCCGATGATCAGGCGGGCGACAAGGTGACCGTCGTCGGCACTTTCCCTGAGAGCAGCCATGCGCCGATCACCTATCCCGTCGCCCTGACCGCCACCGCCAAGCCCGAGGCCCAGGCCTTCCTTGACGCGCTGACCACAGATGCGGCAAAAGCGGTGTTCGAAGCGCAGGGCTTCACCGTTTTGAAATAGAGCCATGGCCGATTGGTTTACCCCCGATGAATGGCGCGCAGTGGCCTTGTCGCTGCGCGTCGCGTTATGGGCCACCGCCCTTAGCCTGCCCTTGGGCATCTGGATCGCGCATCTATTGGCGCGGCGCGAATTCTGGGGCAAATCGCTGCTCAACGGCATCGTGCATCTGCCGCTGATCCTGCCCCCGGTGGTCACCGGCTATCTCTTGCTGCTGACCTTCGGACGCAAGGGCGCAATCGGCGGGTTTTTGGAGCAAACCTTTGGTCTTGTGCTGGCCTTCAAATGGACCGGCGCGGTGCTGGCCTCTGCCGTCATGGCCTTTCCCTTGCTGGTGCGCGCGATCCGGCTGGCGTTTGAGGCGGTCGATCCCAAACTGGAACAGGCCGCAGGCACCCTTGGCGCCTCGCCCCTTTGGGTGTTTCTTACCGTCACCCTGCCGCTGATCCTGCCCGGCATCATCGCGGGCGCGGTGCTGGGGTTCGCGAAATCCATGGGCGAGTTTGGTGCCACCATCACTTTCGTCTCAAACATCCCCGGCCAGACCCAAACCCTGCCCTCGGCGATCTATGCGTTTTTGCAGGTGCCGGGCGGTGATCCGGCAGCCTTCCGGCTTGTGCTGGTGTCGATCGCCGTGGCCATGCTGGCGCTGCTCCTGTCCGAGGGCGTCTCCCGCGCCGTCGCGCGCAAGATTGCCACAACATGAGCCTGTCCGTCAGCCTCACCCACCGCTTCCCCGGCTTTGCGCTGAATGTGGCGTTCACCGCCCCGCCCGGCCTGACCGCCCTCTTTGGCGCCTCAGGCTCCGGCAAAACCACCGTCATCAACGCAGTTGCGGGCCTCTTGCGCCCCGACTACGGCCATATCGCCACCGACACTCAAACCCTGCTGGATACCAAAACCCGCATAAACCTTCCGCCTCACCGCCGCCGCCTGGGCTATGTGTTCCAGGAGGGCCGGCTTTTCCCCCACCTGACCGTGCGCCAAAACCTGATCTATGGCCGCTGGTTCCAACCCAAATCCCCCGACCGTTTCGATGCGATCATCGACATGCTCGGCATCGCCCCCCTGCTCAACCGCCGCCCCGCCGCCCTATCGGGGGGCGAAAAGCAACGCACCGCCATCGGCCGCGCGCTTTTGTCAAATCCGCAAATCTTGCTGATGGATGAACCGCTTGCCGCATTGGATGACGCCCGCAAAGCCGAGATCCTGCCCTATATCGAGCGCCTGCGCGATGCGGCCCAAATCCCGATCCTTTACGTCAGCCATTCGATGCCCGAGGTCGCCCGCCTTGCCACCCATCTGGTGGTGCTGGAAAACGGCCAAAGCATCCGCTCTGGCCCGGTCGGCGCGGTTCTGGCCGATCCCGCCATTGCCGCCGCCTTGGGCTGGCGCGGCGCGGGCGCGGTTCTGCACGGGCAAGTGATCCGCCAAGATCCTGACGGTCTTGCCCAAATCGCCACCCCCGGCGGCGATCTTTACGTTCCCAACACGGCCCCGATTGGCACCAAACTCCGCATCCGCATCGCATCGCAAGACATCATCCTGTCGCACCACCGCCCCGAGGGTCTCTCCGCTCTCAATATCCTGTCAGGTGAGATCACCGATATCCAGACCAAAGCCACCTCGGCCTATGTGCAAATCCGCTGCGGCTCTGATCTGGTGCTGGCGCAGATCAC
>CBDUEF010000063.1:0-10259 GCA_965366095.1 uncultured Cypionkella sp.
CGCAAATCGACACCGCTTTCACCCGCAAGGGCCTGCGCGGCCTTGCCTTCGAGAATGCCTTTTCCGGTGCAACCTCTTTCCTGCGCCGCAGCTATACCAAAGACCTCACCGGCGTCGACCTCGCCATCACTGGCGTGCCCTTTGATCAGGCCGTCACCCACCGCAGCGGCACCCGTTTCGGCCCCCGCGCGATCCGTGAGGCCAGCGCCCTCCAGCCCTTCGATCCCCCCTACGGCTGGCCCACCAACCCGCTGGAAGAGCTCAACATCATTGACTACGGCGATGTCGCCTTCGATTACGCCCATACCCCCAGCTTTCCGGGCCTTGTCACCGACCACATCCGCAAGATCCTGACCGCAGGCGCGGGCACCGTCACCCTTGGCGGCGATCACTTCATCACCCTGCCGATCCTGCGCGCCTATGCCGAGAAATTCGGGCCGATGTCGGTGATCCACTTCGACGCCCATTCCGACCTCTGGGCCGATGACGACATGAGCCGCATCGACCACGGCACCTTTTTCTACAAGGCAGTGAAAACCGGAATAATCGACCCCAAAACCAGCGTGCAAATCGGCATCCGCACCCATTGCGACGATTATCTTGGCGTTCAATTCATCGACGCCCGCACCGTGCATGAAAAGGGCACCGCTTACGCCACGGCCCTCGCCAAAGACATCGTCGGCAATAACCCCACCTATGTCACCTTCGACATCGACTGCCTCGACCCCTCAGCCGCCCCCGGTACCGGAACCCCCGTCTGGGGCGGCCTGCACACATGGCAAGCCGCCGCCTGCCTACGCGATCTGGCTGGCATCAACATGGTCGGCGGCGATATTGTCGAGGTCTCCCCCGCCTATGACACCACCGGAGCCACCGCCATCGCAGGCGCACATGTGGCGCATGAGCTGATCTGCCTATATCATTGGGCCAAAACTCAAAGATGAAAATCGCCACCCTTACCGTTGTCCTGATCCTCGCAGGCTCTGCCGCCTATGTCCGGTTTGCCCCCTCCAACGCCAACCAATGGAACGCGGCCTTGCCTGCGACCGATCCGCTGACCAATTGCAGCCAGATCACCACGCTCAAGGGGGGCGCTACCCTGTCCTGCACAGCCCCCGAAGGCGCCTTGACAAAACTCGACATGATCGCCACCGCCACCCCCCGCACCCACCGCCTCGCAGGCTCGCCCGAAGCTGGCCGAATCACATGGATCACCCGCAGCAGGCTCTGGGGCTTTCCCGATTACACCACCGCCCAAGTCACCCAAACCCCAACCGGCCCCCGCCTTGATATCCACGCCCGCCTGCGCTTTGGCCGCTCGGACATGGGCGTCAACGCTGCACGCCTGCACGCATGGCTCGCCCAGCTTTAGCCCCTTCATCTTGGCCTAAATACTCGGGGTCTGGGGCAAAGCCCCAGGTGCCAGCCCCTTGACCAAACCTCTGGAAATCGCCAAACCGCCCCCATGGTTCCCTTAGACAAACTCGCCCAGATCACCCAGCGTTTCGAGTTTCTCGAAGCCAAACTCAACGCGGGCTCGAATCCAACCGAAATCGCGGCCCTCAGCCGCGAATACTCCGACCTTAAACCCGTCGCCGACGAGATCACCGCCTATCGCCGCGCGTTGGACGATCTGGCCGAGGCCGAGCAGATGTTGGCCGATCCCGAAATGCGTGAGCTGGCTGAGGACGAGTTGCCCCGCCTCAAAGCCCGCATCCCCGAGATGGAAAGCCGCCTGCAACTGGCGCTGCTGCCCAAAGATGCCGCCGATGCGCGCCCGGCCATCCTTGAAATCCGCCCCGGCACGGGGGGCGATGAGGCGGCCCTGTTCGCCGCCGACCTTTTGCGCATGTATCAGCGCTATTGCGAGAAGATGGGCTGGTCGTTCGAGATCCTCGAACAGCAAGACAGCGAACTTGGTGGCATCAAGGATGTCTCCGTCCATATCAAAGGCGAGGGCGTCTTTGCCCGGCTGAAATTCGAATCCGGCGTTCACCGGGTTCAGCGCGTGCCCGAAACCGAGGCGCAAGGCCGCGTTCACACCTCTGCCGCAACCGTGGCGGTCCTCCCCGAGGCCGAAGAGGTTGATCTGCAAATCCCGGCATCGGATATCCGCATCGACACCATGCGCGCCTCTGGGGCAGGGGGCCAGCATGTCAACACCACCGACTCAGCCGTCCGCATCACCCATTTGCCCACCGGGATCATCGTGACCTCGGCGCAAAAATCGCAGCACCGCAACAAGGAACTGGCGATGCAAGTGCTGCGGGCGCGGCTTTACGATCTGGAACGCGCCCGTGTCGATGACGCGCGCGCCGCCGAGCGTAAATCTCAGGTGGGCTCGGGCGATCGCTCTGAACGCATCCGCACCTATAATTTCCCCCAAGGCCGGATGACCGATCACCGCATCAACCTCACGCTCTATTCGCTGGGTCAGGTCATGCAAGGTGATCTGGCCGAAGTGATCGACGCTTTGGTTGCCCATGATCAGGCCACCAAACTCGCCGAGATGGAGGGATGAGCCCCACCGCTCAGGCCGCCTTGATCGCGGCCATCCCGCGTCTGAAAGCCGCAGGCATTGCTGATGCCGCAACCGACGCCCGCGCGCTGCTGGCCTATGCCATGGGCATTGACCCCAGCCGTCTGACCCTGCATCTTCTCGATCCGCTCCCGGCAAAGCCCATGGCGGCTTTCGAAGCGGCGATCACCGCCCGCAGCGCCCGCCAACCCGTCAGCCAAATCATCGGTCAGCGCCTGTTCTGGGGCCGCAGCTTTCGTGTCACCCGTGACACACTCGATCCGCGCCCCGAGACCGAATTGCTGGTGCAAACCGCGCTCCTACACCCTTTTTCCAAACTCCTCGATCTCGGCACCGGCACCGGCTGCATCCTGTTGTCGCTTTTGGCTGATCGGGCGATGGCAAGCGGAGTGGGCAGCGATATCTCTGCAGCAGCCCTTGGCGTGGCGTCACAAAATGCCGAAAACCTTGGATTGGAAAAAAGGCTGCAACTGGTCCAATCCGATTGGTTCGCAGCCATTGACGGCACCTTTGATCTCATCGTGTCCAACCCGCCCTATATTGCCGCCGATGAGATGCCCGGCCTCGCGCCCGAGGTGCTGAACTGGGAACCCCAAGGCGCCCTCACGCCGGGCGGTGATGGTCTGGACGCCTACCGCCTCATTGCCAAAGGCGCCGGATCGCGGCTTTTGCCGGGCGGCCGCCTTTTGCTGGAAATAGGGCCGACGCAGGCCGAAGCCGTTTCGGCTCTGCTCGCCGCCCAAGCCTTCAGCGAGATCAGCTGTCACTTTGATCTTGATAACCGCCCACGCGTGATTTCCGCCCGCAAAGCCGCCGTTTGCGGTGCATAATCGCCCCAAAACCGCAGCCCTTGCCGCAGTTATTGACGAATCGACTTGTCAGCCCGCCTTGCCTGTGATTATTCAGTGTCACCAAAGAGGCAGGGCTTCACGTCCCCTCTCTTGGCAATTACCACCGCACCTCTGCTGTTTTTGCATCGCCCAATAGGGCCGCGCAGGGGGCCAAACCCAGAATTTCTGGACCAAAGGACAAGATGCGCTCTTCCAAGTCTCGCTCGCGTTCCAAGCAGAACCGCCCGCGCACCCTCGGCAATATCGTCAACCGCGTTTTCGAAAGCTCCGGCCCCGAAGGCAAGGTGCGTGGCACTCCGCAGCAGATCATCGAGAAATATCAGCAACTCGCCCGCGATGGCCAGCTGTCGAATGACCGGGTTGCCGCCGAGAATTTCTCGCAACACGCCGAGCATTACACCCGCATGCTTGCCGAAGCGATGCGTGAGATGGCCGCCGAACAAGAAACGCGCCAGCAAAACCAGCAAACGCATCAAAACGGAAATGGTCAGCGCACGGAATACCGCACTGGCGAAGGCGATCAACCCGAGGCCTCCTATGGCGCGGCCACTGGTTTCGCCGTGGTCGACGAAGACGACTCCAGTCTCGTCGAATTGCCCGAGCGCCAACCGCGTGAGCAAAACATTCCGCGCCGCGACGAGAACCGGCGCGATCAGCCAAGGCGTGATTACAACCAAAATCAGAACCGCCGCGACGAGCGCCCCCGGGACGAGCGCCCCCGCGAAGACCGCCCCCGCGAAGAAAACCGCCGCGACGACCGCCCGCGCGACGACCGGCCCCGTGAAGAAAACCGTCGCGACGACCGCCCCCGCGAAGAGCGGCCGACTGAAGACACCCGGCGCGAAGACCCTGCGCGCAACGAAAACCGTCGCGAGCATCGTGCCCCACGGCCCGAGCGGCCAAGGCCCGAAACGCCGCGCTTTGAGGCCCCCGCCGAGCCGGTCTCAACGCCGCGCTTTGAATCGCCCGCAGCCCTCGTGGCGCAGGTGGAACAGGCCGCAGCACCAGCCAAAGCCCCTCGGGCTCCACGTGCGCCAAAACCCGTGGACACAGGCGAAGCGGCACCAAAACCCCGCACTCCACGCGCGAAAAAACCGCTACCAGCGGAACCAGATACCGCCGAATGAACCAAAAGGCCCGGTTAAACACCGGGCCTTTTGCTCAGCCCATCTCCTTGCCCCAGAAATCAACCGGGGCCTCAATCGCTCATTGCGCAACAATCCTGGCCAGGGCGCAGAATTTCTCCAATGAGATTTCCTCTGCCCGCGCCGTGGGCTCAATGCCTGCTGCAACCAACTGCGCCTCGATCCCCGCGCCCATGCCCTTCAGGCTTGACCGCAACATCTTGCGGCGCTGGTTGAAGGCCATCGAAGTGATCCGGTTCAACACCGCCGCATCAGCGGGGTAGCGCGGCTCTGCCAGCCGCGTCAAATGCACCACCGCCGAATGCACCTTGGGCGCCGGAGTAAAGGCCTCGGGCGGCAGATGCATGACGATTTTCGCATCACAGCGCCACTGAACCAACAGCGCAAGCCGCCCATAATGCTCGCCCCTTGGTTTCGCCACAATCCGCTCGGCCACCTCTTTTTGAAACATCAGCGTCAGACTTTCCCAAAACGGTGGCCAGACCGCAGGCGTCAACCACCGGATGAGCAATTCTGTCCCCACATTATAGGGCAGGTTTGACACAATCCGCACCGGTGGTGTCAGGTGCTCTAACACATCCACCTCCAGCGCATCGGCATTGATCACCGCAAGCCGCCCCGGATAAACGGCGCCAATCTCAGCCAGCGCGGCCATGCAGCGCGGGTCCTTTTCCACCGCCAAAACCCGCCGCGCCCCCTCCACCAACAACCCGCGAGTCAGCCCGCCAGGGCCGGGCCCAACTTCCAGCACGTCACATTCGGCCAAATTTCCCGCCATCCGCGCAATCTTGGCGGTCAGGTTCAGATCAAGCAGAAAGTTCTGCCCCAACTGCTTTTTCGCAACCAGATCATGCGCCCGGATCACTTCGCGCAGCGGCGGCAAGCCATCAATCGTGCCCAACGTCAGCCCTTTCATCTTGGCCTAAATACTCGGGGTCTGGGGCAAAGCCCCAGCGGTCAGCCCAGATCGCGCCGTTTTCCGCCAGGCGCAATGGGTGCCCCTCGCGCCAGCGCCATCTTCTGCGCCAATCTCAGCGCCGCAACCAAGCTGTCGGGCCGCGCGATCCCTTTGCCCGCGATATCAAAAGCCGTGCCGTGATCGGGCGAGGTGCGCACAAATGGCAGGCCCAAAGTCACATTCACCCCGCCGTCGAAATCCAGCGTCTTGATCGGGATCAGCGCTTGATCGTGATACATGCAAACGGCCACGTCATAACCGGCCCTTGCGCGGGCGTGAAACATCGTATCGGCCGAGGCGGGCCCGGAAATCAGCATCCCTTCGGCCCGCAACCGCTCCAACACGGGCGCAATGACTTCTATTTCTTCGCGCCCCATCACCCCGCCTTCGCCGGCATGCGGGTTCAGCCCCGCCACAGCAATCCGGGGCCGTGACAGGCCAAAGTCGCGGCGCAGTCCGGCTTCGGTGATCCGCAGCGTTTCTTCCAACAACGCCGGGGTCAGCGCCGCCTTCACCTCTGCCAAGGCGATATGGATCGTTACCGGCACCACCCGCAACACATCCGAGGCCAGCATCATCACCACCCGCTCCACCCCCGCCAGATGTGCAAGATATTCCGTATGGCCGGGAAAGGCGAAGCCCGCGCCTTCTTTCAGGGCCTGCTTGTGGATCGGGGCCGTGCAAAGTGCCGAGGCCGCCCCGGCCTGCACCAGCCGCACCGCTTGCGCGATCACGTCGATCACCCCGGCGGCATTGGCCGGATCGGGCTGGCCGCAACGGGCAGGCGCAGCAAAACCATGGGGCAAGACCGGCAAGATATCCGCAGCCACATCCAAGGCCTGCTCTGGGCTGGAAATCTCCACATAGCCTGCCGCTTTGGGCAGATGCGCCGGATCGCCCAACAAAAAGAACGGCACGGCGCGCCCCAGGATCAGGCGCGCTGCCACCGCAAGCTCGGGGCCAACGCCCGCAGGCTCGCCACAGCTTAAAACAATTGGGGGAAGGGCTTGGGTCACGGCTGGCGGATGATGGCTTCCGAGCGCAGCTCTTCCATATAAATCTCTGCCTTGGCCGCAAGCCTTTGATTGGTCAATTGAATGCGGGCTTGCTCACGCGTTGGCATCAATTCGGCTGCGGCCCCCCGGCTGCACAGCATCAAAAACACCGTCCAGCCGCCGCGCGAAAGCGTTGTCGACTCGCCCGGATCGAGCAAGCGCAGCGCAGCCGCTAAATCGCCGGGAACCTGCGCCTCAGGGTGGCTTTCGCGCAGCAAACGGTCTGCGGGCAAGCCCTTGGCCAGCGCATAAAGATCGTTGCAGGTGTCCACCGATTTGCGCAGCTGTGCGACATCCTCGCCCGCTGGCAACAGAAATTGCGCATAATCCACCACGGTGGCGGCGGGGCCCTTTAGCGGATCCTCTTTCAGGCTTTGCATCTGATACAGCACCACGCGATCCGCCAGAACGATTGGCTCTGAGACCTGTCCCGGTGCCAAACGGCGCACATTGCCGACCGCCGCTTCGGGCAGAGAAGACAAACTCATCGGCGCCAGCTTTCCGCCCGCGCCTGCACTCGGCCCCGAGGAATTCGCCCGCGCCGCAGCGGCAAAATCGCCGCCCTTGTCCAACTCGGCCTTCAACCGCCGCGCCAGCGCCAGCGCCGCGCTGCGGCCCGCGCCGCTGGCCGCTATTGAGATTTCCGACACCTGCACCGTCAAGGTGCTGGTCGGCACATAATTTGCCAGCGCGCGGTCGATGTCGGCCTCGGAAATAGAGACACTCGCGCCGTATTTTCCGCGCACCAGATCGCGCCAGACCAACCCCGCCTCGACGAAATCACGAAAGGTCTGCGCCTGCACGCCGCCTTGGCCCAGGGCCTCGATGAACTTCTCGCCGGTCAGGTTGGCGCGGCCTGCGAATTCCTCGATCCCGGCCTTCAAGGCATCGGGCGTTACCTTCACCCCATATTGCTTGGCCGCCCACATCCGCAGACGGTCCTCGGTCAGCCCCTTCATCGCCTCGGCTTCAAGATCGCCGGGTTGGCGCAAAAGCTGCAAGAACAGCAACCGTTGCTCGAATTCAAAGCGTGAGATGACCCGGTCGTTGATCACCAGCACCGGCTCGAACAAGTTGCTTTGCGCGGCCACCGGAGCGATGGGGCCAAAGCCCAGCCCAAAGGCCAGCGCACAAAGCTGTGCGAGACGGGTGAAACCGGGTTTATGGGATGCTGGCTGTCTGTTCATGGCCTGCCGTCGTCCGTTTCTGTTGCGGCGGATTGCATCCGCGCTTGCCGTTGTCAAACCGTCTATTGACGGCACTGTCGGGCGGGGCCAGCGCTGGCGCTGCCTCCGAACCCAAGGAGTGCGACCGAAAGGCCGAAATCCGTTGTTGGGGTCACACTAGTCGAGGAAGTAAACCTGCGCGAGAGAGAAAGATCGACAGCAAGACATTCATTGCGAAAACTCAAGCCCACTCCGGCCCGCCCGGCCCGCTCAGCCTCCAGATCATAGCGCCCGGCCAGATTGGCCGTCCAACCTGCGCTCAGCTTGAAGCTGCTGTCCAGCGTCAGCTCACGGGTGGGCAGCGGGCGGCTTTCGGCCAGATCGGCCACAGCCTGAACATATCCCAGATCGAGACTGTAACGCTTGCCTGTCGTTCCCAAGCGCAACTCGCCCTTTGTGACCGTCAGATTGTCCTCCAAGAGCACCCGGCTGGTCAGATCAAGCCCGACATCCGTCTTGATCTGGAAGGCCGCCAGCCAATCCGAATTCACCCCGTCCAGACCAGAGCCTGCGCTGAATTGGCTCAGATCATCGGCCCGCACCACCCGCCCAACCGTCACCCCAAGGCTCCAGCCCGCCGGATCCAGCCGCAGGTAATTGATCCCCAGATTGGCGCGAACCCCGCGCTCTACCGCATCTGCCCCCGGAAACCGATTAAGCGCAAAGAGATTGCCTTCATCAAACTCGACCAGCGCTGAATCCTCATTGGGCAAACTGCTGTTACCTGTTGACGACAAAATCAACTGCGCCACCGGCTCGATCAGCTGCGACACACCCGTCTTGCCGGTTTTCAGCAAGGGCCAGCGCAGTTCCACCCCGGCATTCGCATGGCTGCGTGCGGTCACGCCGCCATAGGTCGGGTCTTGGCTGATGCTGTACAAATCCGCCGTGGCCTCTCCAAGAACCGCCGCCATCATGCCATTGGAAAGCACCCAATTCTTGCGCCAATCGGCGCGAATAGAGGCCCTCGTCACATCGCGCCCGTCGGGGATGCCATCAAGATCGCCGTCAAGCAGGGAATTGGAGGTGCGATAGGCGGAATGGGTTTGAAACCGCAAGCCGCCCTCACCGCCCAAAGTCCCAAGGGTAAAGCGGCGATGATAGGTCAGATCGCCGATGATGCTGGGGATGGTTTCATCACTTTCACCCAAGCGGGTGGTGTGAAATCCAATCAGGCGTCCGGAAATATATTCATTGCGGCGGGTGCGGTTGATCTCGATCCGGCTGTCGAGGCGGTCCTTCTCGGGATAACCATAATCCAGCAAATACGAAGGATCGCTGACCAACTCGGCCTTGAACGTCAGCTTGAAACTCCGCGGCAGATCAAAACTGCCAAGGCCTTGAAAATAAGCGCGGGTTTCCCCCGGCAGGATGGTGTCGCGCGAAATGGCGCCATTCAGCGTGATGTCACCTGTGGCGAAGGCCTGACGATAGCGCAACTCAACCGTGCGCCCGCTTTTGGACGAGATATAAGGCGTGATCAGCACATCCCGGCTTCGGCCCAGAGTGATGAAATAGGGCATTTTCAACCCGGTGCCCAAGGCCGTCGTGGTGCGGATCGTGGGCATCATGAAGCCGGTCGCACGTTTCAAGGTTGGGTCAGGCATCCGCAAGCGCGGCAAGTAAAAGATCGGCATCCCGGCAAAGCGCAATTGTGCCTCATCGAAATACAGCTGTTGTTCCACCTGATCATGCACAACCCGGCGCGCCCGGATTTCCCACAATGGCGTGGGATTGCCGGCACAAACCTTGCAAGACGAGGCCGCAACCCGCTCCATCGCGGTAAAGCGCCCGTCCACCCGCTGCACCTGTGCCGCCGCGATCTGCATTTGTTGGTTCAGAACCACGCGGGCCGAGGTCAAAATGCCATTGGTCAGATCAGCGGCCAGATCGGCCTGATCGGCAATGATAAAGGTGCCGGTATCGTCGGTCAGAACGATCGGGCCCTCGATCTGCAAGCGATTGCTGGAGCCGTCAAACCGGATCAGGCTGGCGGTTACCCGGCGGCCTTGAAAAAATACCTCGACATGGCCTTGGGCCACGATCACCGATGTGCCGGTCAGGGCCACGGAATCCGCCACCAAAGTTGCGCGCTCTTGCGAAATCAGGGGTTGCGCGATCCCCAAAGCAAGCAGCAAAATGACCGAGGCAAGCCAGGCGCGCATCAACCATCCTCCAGATGCAGCAAAAGGCCAAGGGCCATGAAGGCCGCCGTAAGCGGCGGGGCCCAAGCGGCCAGAACAATCGGGATTTGGCCATTTTCGCCCAAAACCTGCGCGAAATTGCGCAAGAAAAAGATGAAAAACCCGCCCAACAGCGCCAACAAGACCATTGATCCGGTCTTGCCAAACCGGGCATGGCGCATGGTAAAGCCCGCCGCGATAAGCACCATCGCAATCAACAGCAGGGGCTGGGCAAATTCCATCTGAAGCCAAACCTGATAACTGCGTGCAGAGAACCCCGCCCGCTCCAATCCCGCGATATA
>CBDUEF010000064.1:0-10242 GCA_965366095.1 uncultured Cypionkella sp.
GGTGGTCTCCCTGCATGTTTCAGATTTATTTTATGCTTGAAACTCTATCGTAAATTCACATTGCGTCAACGGTTTTGACGCGCGATTGTGGCAAAGGGAAAAGGGGTTTCGCGATGTCTGAGAAAAATGTTCAAACTCAAAATGATAGCGCGGCGGCGGGGCTGAATTATCAATGGCATCTGGCGAAAACCCCGGAGGAAGTTGAGGCGACCGAGCTGGAATTTGCGCTGATGCGAGCGTTCGAGGGATTCGGGCGCTGGCAATCGGAGTGCTTGGCAGGGGTCTGCGATCTGGCGGCGACGGGGCCGGAGAATGCGCTGTTGCATATCATAAGGATGAATGAGCGGCCCAAAAGCATGAAAGATCTGGCGCGGCTGACCAATCGTGATGATGTGCCCAATATCCAGTATTCGCTGCGCAAGCTGATCGGGGCGGGTCTGGTGCTGCGCAAAGGCGCTGGGCGCTCGGGGGTGAGTTATGAGGTGACGCATGAGGGCCACCGGGTCACCGATGACTATGGCGCACTGCGCAGGCGTCTGCTTTTGGCCGAGATTGCCGCGCTGCCGGGATTTTCGGCGCGGCTGGCCGAGGCGTCGCGCACGTTGAACGTGCTGTCGGGCATTTACGAAGAGGTCGCGCGGGTGGCCGCGACCCATCGGCGCGGATAGGATGCAGCGCGCCGATCTGATCGCGGGGCTGTCGGTGGCAGGTCTCTTGTTGCCCGAGGCAGTGGCCTATGCGGCCATCGCGGGCCTGCCAGCCGAGCGCGCAGTGGCGGCAGCGATTGCGGGGTGCCTCGCCTATGCGGCCTTCGGGGGCAGCCGCTTTGCGATTGTGTCGGCCACCTCTTCGGCGGCGGCGATATTGGCGGCGACGCTGGCTGCGCTGCCCGAGGCGGACCGCGCCGCCACGGCGAGCGCCGCAGTGCTGGTCGTGGCGGCGCTCTTTGCCGGGGCGAGTGTGCTGCAACTGGGGAACCTCACGCAGATGATCTCTCGCCCGGTGCTGCGCGGCTTTGCCTTTGGCGTGGCGGTGACGATCATCTTGCGCCAGCTTCCGGCGGCTTTGGGGGTGCAGGTGGCGGGGGGGTCGCCCTGGGCAGAGCTGCGCAATCTGGCGGGGTGGAACGGCTGGAGCCTTGGGGTCAGCGCTGTTGCTTTGGCGGCCTATGTCGGCTTGCGCCGGTTTCGCGCGGTGCCGGGGGCGTTTGTGGTGCTAGTGCTGGGGATTCTGGCCAGCCATGGCCTTGATCTGGGCGCGCGCGGCGTGGCGATGGTGGGGGCGCTGTCGGTGGGCGTGGTCTGGCCGGGGGTGCCAGGTTTAAGCTTTGCCGAATGGTCGCGGCTTGTGCCCTATGTGGTGCCGCTGGCGCTGATATTGTTCGCGGAAAGCTGGGGGACGGTGTCGGGGCTGGCGCAAAAACACGGCGAGCGGGTAAAGCCCGCGCGGGAGTTGGCCGCGCTCGGGCTGGCCAATCTGGCCAGCGGGCTGCTCAAAGGCATGCCGGTTGGCGCAGGGTTTTCTGCAGGTGCTGCCGCCGAGGTGGCGGGGGCGAAAACCAGGGCCACCGGGGCAGTGGCCGCTCTGGTGCTGGCCGCGCTGGTGGTGCTGGCCGCACCGCAAGTGGCGGTGTTGCCGGCGCCAGTCTTGGCGGCAGTGGGGATCGGCACGCTCGCCCATGCGCTTGATCCGGCACCGTTTTTGCGCTTTTGGCACCTCAAACGCGATTTCAACATCGCGGTGGCCTCGGCGCTGGCGGTGCTGCTGTTCGGGGTGCTGAACGGCATGCTGATCGCGGTGGCGGTGTCGCTGGTGGCCTTTTTGCGCCGCCTCTCCACTCCGCACGTGGTGCCGCTAGGGCGCTTGCCGCAAAGCCGCGCCTATGTCGACAAATCGCGCCACCCCCGTGCCACGCAGCCCGAACATCTTACGATCTGGCGCCCGTCCGAGCCGCTGTTTTTCGGCAATGCCGCCCCGGTGATGGCGCGGGTGGGCGATGGCGCGCGGGCGGGGGACAAGGCGCTGGTTCTCAGCCTTGAGGACACTTTCGATCTCGACAGTTCGGCGCTGGATGAGCTGCTGGCGCTCGATCAGCGGCTGGCTGCACGCGGCATCGTGATGCATCTGGCGCGGGTGCATGACCATGTGCGCGATGTGCTGCTGGCCGCCGATGCCCAAGGCCTGCTCGCCCGCTCCAGCTATTCGGTGGATGAGGCGGTGACGGCGGCCATCCCCCCCGCGCCCTGATTTCATCTGTCTGAAAAATATCCCCGCCGGAGGCTCCAACGGCAGGGCCCAGGCGCTGCGTCAGGGCCGCAAAAGCCGTCCCAGCGCCGCAATCAGGCGCTCGGTGCCCGCCTGCGTTGTCATCACACCCGGAGACAGCCGCAGGGTCTGGCTGCGCGCATCGGTGGCGATGCCCAGATCGCGCAGCGCCGCCACCACTTGCGGCGCGGGGTGATGATCGGGCAGGCGCAGCATCACCGAGCCGCCACGTTTGGCCTCATCGCGCGGCGTGATCAGCGGCAGGCGCATCTCATCGGCGGATGCAATCAGCCGGGCGGTCAGCCGACGGTTATGGGCCAAAAGGGCGCTTTGATCCTGCGCCGCGTGCCAATCCAGCGCGGGCAGGCTGGCAAGTGCGGCCATCGAGCCCGGCGTGCCATTGTCAAAACGGCGGATGTCGGGGGCGTAGGAGAACGCGGTGATATCCCAGTTGAACGGGTTATCCTGACTGAACCAGCCGCGTAATTCGGGGCTGCAATGGCCGATCAGGCGCGGCGAGACGTAAAGCGCCCCCGCCCCCGGCGTGCCGCACATCCATTTGAGCGAGGTGGAAACGGTGAAATCGACCTCGGGGGCCATAACATCATAGGGGATCAGCCCGGCTGCTTGGGTAATATCGGTGCCGATCAACGATCCCATGCGGCGGCCATGCGCGACCATGCGGTTAAGATCAATGCGGTGGGATGAGGTTGACGACACCCATGTCAGCAGCGCAAGGCCCACTTGCGGCGTCCAGGCGTCGATGAAATCCTCATCCTCGACATGGGCCGCCCCCTGGCGCAGGGGCACGGTCTGCAGGGTAAAGCCGTATTTCTCGGCCATGCCGTTCAGCAAGAAATGGTTCGACGGAAAGCAATCAGCCCCGACCAAGACCTTGCGGCCTTGCAGATGGCCTATGGGCAGCGAGGCGAGCAGGGCGTGAAAACCCGAGGTCACGTTTTCGCAGGTGGTCACGCTGCCCTTTGGCGCGTTCAAAATCGCGCGCCAGCGGTCGATGAAGCGGGCGCGGGCACCAAGGACATAGGGCCATTGGACGTCTGCGGGTTTTCCCCAGACCTCGGCGAAATCGGTCAGCGCGCGGGTCAGATCCTGGGCTTTGCCGGGATACATGCCGATGGAGTGATAGAGGAAATAGGTTTGGGACATGCTACACCGCGTGAAGGGAGAGGGCGACGCCTTGGCCCACACCGACACAAAGCGTGGCGAGGGCGTGTTTGCCGCCGGTCTCAGACAGTCTGCGCGCCGCCGTTCCGGCAATGCGCGCGCCCGATGCGCCGAGCGGATGGCCCATAGAGATGCCGCCGCCATAGGTGTTCACATGGGCGGCATCGTCGGGGATATGCCATGCGCGCAGGCAGGCGAGGACCTGGACGGCGAAGGCCTCGTTCAATTCGATCACGTCGAAATCCTGCGGTTTCAGGCCGGTTTTCTCGGTAAGTTTGGCCAAGGCTGCAACCGGGCCAATCCCCATGATACGGGGTGCGACGCCGGCGCTGGCAGCTTGGCCGATGCGCGCAAGCGGCGTGAGGTGGTAGCGTTTGACGGCCGTGGCAGAGGCGAGGATGACGCCCGCCGCGCCATCGTTGACGCCCGAAGCATTGCCTGCGGTGACGGTGCCGGGGCTGCGGAACGGGGTTTTGAGTAGGCTGAGTTTTTCCAGCGTGGTGGCGCGGGGATGTTCGTCATGGGTGATTGCGCCGATGGGCAGGATGTCGGCGGCGTGCCACTGGGCGTTATAGCGGCTTTGGCTGCGCAGGGCGAAAGCGTCTTGATCGGCGCGCGAGATCTGGAAATCGGCGGCGACGTTTTCGGCGGTTTCTGGCATCGATTCAACGCCATAGCGCGCGGAGATGCGCTGATGGATGAAGCGCCAGCCGATGGTGGTGTCATAGATTTCGGGGCTGCGGGCGAAGGCGGTTTCGGCCTTGGGCATCACCAAAGGCGCGCGCGACATGGATTCGACACCGCCCGCGATGATGATCTCGGCCGCGCCGTCGCGGATGGTTCTGGTGGCGGTGATAATGGCATCAAGGCCACTGGCGCAGAGGCGATTAACCGTCAGCGCCGGGGTATTTTCGCCAAGGCGCGACAGCAATGTGGCCATGCGGGCGACGTTGCGGTTGTCCTCGCCTGCCTGATTGGCGCAGCCGAAGATGACCTCGTCTATGGGCAGATCGTGGGTATCCAGCAGGCCATCGATCACGGTTGCGGCCAGATCATCCGGGCGGGTCATGGCAAGGCCACCGCCATAGCGTCCGATCGGGGTGCGTTTGAAGGCGCAGAGGAAAACGTCGGTCATTGGGACTCCCATGCGTAGCGGGATTTGAGATGTACTGGAGCTTTGGACTCCAATGCGCTGAGTATATTCAGGATTTTGGCTTTGCCGTGGAGGGCAAGCGCTTCAAACGGGCCGCGTGGGAAGTTGAGGCCGAGGCGCATAGCGGTGTCGATTCCGTCCTTGGTCGTGCCGCCTTCGGCGAGCAGAAAGGCGGCCTCGTTGATCAGCGTGGCCTCGATGCGGCTGGAGATTTCGGGATTTGGCTGCGGGGTGATTTCGGCGGGAAAGAGGAAACCTTGCCCGGTTTTGCGGCCCAGATTGCCGCTGGCGACCTGGGATTTTAGCGCGGCGAAGGGGAAATAGCGGGGGTGGTTTCCCATCGCGGCATAGAGGCCCTCGGTGGCGGCAAGGTTGATGTCGGCGCCGATGAGATCAATCAGGGCGAAGGGGCCAAGGCGGTAGCCTGCGGCCAGCATCGCGGCGTCGATTTTGGCGGCGGAGTGTCCCTCTTCCAAGAGGGCCAAGGCCTCGCCGTAATAGGGGCGGGCGCAGCGGTTGACGATGAAACCGGGGCGGTCGGGGCTTTGGATCACGGTTTTTCCGGCGGCTTCGGTGATCTGGCGGGCGGTTTTTATCGCCTCGGGCGCGGTGCCGGAATGCGGGGCGAGTTCGACGAGCCTCATCGCGGTTGGTGGGTTGAAGAAATGCAGGGCGAGCAGGTTCGCGGGGTTCGTGAGGGCGCTTGCGATGTCGCGGACGGGGATGGAGGAGGTGTTGGTGGCGAGGATGGCGGTGGGGGCGATGGATTGGAGTTGGGTGAAGAGGGTTTGTTTGGCATCGAGGCGTTCAATGATCGCCTCAATGATCAGGATGCAGGGTTTGAGGCCGGCCAGATCGTCGGTGAGGGTGAGGTTCGCGAGGGTGGCATCGCGGGCGGTTGCGGTGAGTTTTCCGGCGGAGACGCGGGCGTTCAGCGCGGTTTCCATCCGGGCGCGGGCAGTATCGCGGGCGGGGGCGTGGGCATCGGTGGCGATGACAGAAAAGCCAGCCGCGGCATAGAGTTGCGCGATCCCTAACCCCATGGTTCCCAAGCCGATGACGCCGATTTTCTGCATCATTGCCCCGTGAACTGCGGTTTGCGTTTGTCGCGAAAGGCGCGGATGCCTTCGGCTTTGTCGGCGGTATCCAAGAGCGATTCGAAGGCCATGCGTTCAAGCGCGAAGGCGCGGGCGGATTCGTCGCCTGCCACAAGGGCGGCTTTGGCGGCGGCGAGGGCGAGGGGGGCGCGGTGGCTTAGTTTATCGGCCAGCGCGATGGCCTCAGTGAGGGCATCGGTTGCGGCCAGATGCGAGCCGAGGCCCCAGGCATAGGCGGTGGTGGCGTCGATGATCTCGCCCGTCATGATCATCCGTGAGGCGCGGTGGCGGCCGATTTGCGCCATCAGGCGTTGGCTGCCGCCTGCGCCGGGGATCAGGCCGAGGTTGGTTTCGGGCAGGCCAAGGCGGGCGGTTTGGCCGAGGATCAACAGATCGGCCATGAGGGCGAGTTCTAGGCCGCCGCCCAAGGCAAAGCCGTCGACAGCGGCAATCAGGGGTTTGGGGAAGGCGCGGATTTCGGCCCAATGGGCTTTGCGCGGGTCCGCCGCACCCTCGGCGCTGGTCTTGCCTTCGATTTCGGCAATATCGGCCCCGGCGGCGAAATTGCCCTCGGCCCCGTGGATCAGGGCGGCGCGGATGGTGGGATCATGCGCCGCACGCGTCAGGGCCTGCGCGAGGGCGGCAAGCGTTGCGGTGTTCAGCGCGTTTTTCGCCTGAGGCCGGTTCAGGGTCAGTTCGACCCATCCGGCGTGGTTGGTGATCAGCAGGGTTTCCATGCGCCCACTCTGCACTCAGTTCACAAAATTTCAAGGGAGAAGTTTTGAACTTGAAATAGTTTTCATCCGGTGCAACTCTGAGCGCAACAAATGGAGGGCGGCATGAAGGTTCTGTGTCTGGGCGGTGGTCCTGCGGGGTTATACTTCGCGATCTCGATGAAGCTGCGCGATGCGGCGCATGAGGTGGTCGTGCTGGAGCGCAACAAGGCCAATGACACCTTTGGCTGGGGCGTGGTGCTGTCGGATGACGCACTGGGGCGGATGCAGAAGAATGATCCGATCTCAACGCAGGCGATTCGCGGCCAGTTTGCCTATTGGGACGATATTGCCGTGGTGCATGACGGGGTGCGCACGGTGTCGGGCGGGCATGGCTTTGCGGGCATCGGGCGCAAGGCGATGCTGGTGATCTTGCAGGCGCGGGCGCGGGAGTTGGGCGTTGATCTGCGCTTTGAGACCGAGTTCAAATCCGCCGAGGAATATCGGCGCGATTATGATCTGGTGGTGGCCTGTGACGGGATCAACTCGGCGGTGCGGCGCGAGTATGAAAGCGTATTCAAGCCTGATATTGATATGCGTAAGTGCAAATTCGTCTGGCTGGGCACTCATGCGAAATTTGACGATGCGTTTACGTTCATTTTCGAGAAAACCAAGCATGGCTGGGTTTGGGCGCATGTGTATCAATTTGATACGGAGACCGCGACTTTCATTGTTGAGTGCTTGCCCGAGACCTGGGACGCCTGGGGCTTTGAGGCGATGAGCAAGGAAGAAACCGTTGAGACCTGCCGCGCGATCTTTGCCGCGCATCTGGGCGGGCATGATCTGATGTCGAATGCGGCGCATTTGCGCGGATCGGCGGTGTGGATGCAGTTCCCGCGGGTGATTTGCAGCCAGTGGTATCATGAGAATGTGGTGCTGATGGGGGATGCGGCGGCGACGGGGCATTTCTCGATCGGGTCAGGGTCGCGGCTGGCGTTTGATTCTGCGATTGCTTTGGCGGAGTATTTGCATTCGGAACCCACGATGCAGGGCGCGTTTGAGCGCTATCAGGCAGAGCGGCGGGTGGAGGTGTTGCGGCTGCAATCGGCGGCGCGCAATAGTTTGGAGTGGTTTGAGGAGGTCGAGCGTTATCTCGATATGCCTTCACCCCAGTTCGCCTATTCGCTGCTGACCCGCAGCCAGCGGATTTCCCATGAGAATTTGCAGCTGCGTGATCCGGCATGGCTGCGTGAGGCCGAGGATTGGTTTCAGGCTCAATACGGTGGGCAGGCCGGTCGCACGCCGATGTTTGCGCCGTTTCAGTTGCGCGGGATGCGGTTGGAAAACCGGGTCGTGGTCTCACCGATGGCGCAATACAAGGCGGTGGATGGTGTGCCGGGCGATTGGCATTTTGCCCATTACGCCGAGCGGGCCAAGGGCGGCGCCGGGCTGGTTTACACGGAAATGACCTGCGTGTCGCCGAATGGGCGGATCACGCCGGGCTGTCCGGGGCTGTATTCGCCCAAGCACGAGGCGGGGTGGAAGCGGCTGGTGGATTTTGTCCATGCCGAGACAAAGGCGAAAATCTGCTGCCAGATTGGCCATTCGGGGCGCAAGGGCTCGACCCAAGTGGGATGGGAGGAGGCGGACGCGCCGCTGAAATCGGGCAATTGGCCGCTGTTGAGTGCCAGCGCGCTGAAATGGTCGCCCAAGAACTGGCTGCCCAAGGCGATGGACCGGGGCGATATGGATACGGTGCTGCGCCAGCATGTTAAGGCGGCTGAAATGGCGGCCGAGGCGGGGTTCGATATGATCGAATTGCACGCAGCGCATGGGTATTTGTTGGCGTCCTTCATCTCGCCGATTTCCAACATCCGCGACGATGAGTATGGCGGTTCTTTGGAAAACCGGATGCGCTATCCTTTGGAAGTGTTCCGCGAAATGCGCGCGGTTTGGCCGGGGGATCGACCGATGTCGGTGCGCATTTCCGCGCATGACTGGATGGGCGATGACGGCATGACGCCCGCCGAGGCGGTGCTGGTGGCGCAGATGTTTGCGGGCGAGGGCGCGGATATTATTGACGTATCGGCGGGGCAGACCACGCCCGAGGCAGAGCCGATTTACGGGCGGATGTTCCAGACGCCGTTCAGCGACCGGATCAGGAATGAGGCCGGGCTGGCCACCATGGCGGTGGGCAATATCACCGATGCCGAGCAGGTGAATCAGATCTTGCTGGCGGGGCGGGCTGATCTGGTCTGCCTTGCCCGTCCGCATCTGGCCGATCCCTATTGGACGTTGCATCAGGCCATGGCCTTGGGCGATGCTGGGGTGGAGTGGCCGCTGCCCTATCTTGCCGGGCGCGATCAGGCGCGGCGGTTGATGCAAAAGCAGCAGGAGCAGATCAGGGTATGAGTCTGTCAGGCAAACGAGTGCTGATCACCGGCGGCGGGTCGGGCGCGGGGGCAAACCTTGCGCGCGGCTTTGCCGCCGTTGGGGCCGAGGTGGTGATTGCCGGGCGGCGGATGGCGGCGCTGGAGTCGGTTGTTGGCCCGAGTATTCGTGCGGTGCAGGCGGATGTGACGGATGAGGCCTCGGTTGCGGCGATGTTTGCGGCGGCGGGGCCTTGTGATGTGGTGATTGCCAATGCGGGGGCGGCGGATTCTGGGAACATGAGCCGCGTGAGTTTGGCGCAGTGGAACGCGATGATTGCGGTGAACCTGACGGGGGTGTTTTTGACCCTGCGCGATGGGTTGAACCAGATGCCGGGCTGGGGGCGGTTGATATCGGTGGCCTCGACCGCCGGGCTGAAGGGCTATGCCAAGGTGGCGCCCTATGCGGCGGCGAAACATGGGGTGATTGGGCTGACACGCTCGCTGGCACTGGAGATTGCCAAGCGTCCGGTGACGGTGAACGCGATTTGTCCGGGGTTTTTGGATACGCCGATGACGGATCATTCGGTGGAGGTGATTGCGGCGAAAACTGGGAAATCGGTGGCGGAGGCGCGGGCTGTGCTGGCGGCGATGAACCCGCAGGGGCGGTTGATTGCGCCGGGTGAGGTGACGGCGATGGCGCTGTGGCTCTGCGCGCCGGGATCGGAAGGCGTGAACGGGCAGGCGCTGGCGATCTCGGGGGGCGAGATATGAGTGAGCTGTCCAAGCGCCGGTTGAAGATGTGGATCAGGATGCTGGGGGTGACGCGCAGCGCCGAGAGCAGCCTGCGTGAGTTTTTGCGGGTGAAGCATGGCACCACCCTGCCGCGCTTTGACGTGATGGCGGCGCTGTATCGGCGGCGCGACGGGGTGACGATGAGCGAGTTGTCGCGGATGCTGCTGGTGTCTAACGGCAATGCGACGGCGGTGGTAGATCGGTTGGAGCGCGACGGTTTGGTGCGGCGCACGCAATCCGAGGCGGACCGGCGCACGGTGTTCGTGGCGCTGACGCCCGAGGGGTTGGAGCAGTTTGAGGGTCTGGCTGTGGACCATGAGCGCGAAATCGGGCGGCTCTTTGGTGGAATGGCCGAGGCTGATCTGGACGCGCTGACCGAGATTTTGAAAAGGATGGGCAGGTCATGAAGCTGGCAGAGCGCAGGCCGCAGCATTTCTTGTGGGAAGTGGCGGAGCGGGTGGGGGTGGTGCGGTTGTCGCGGCCCGAGCGGAAAAATCCGCTGACCTTTGAGAGCTATGCCGAGTTGCGAGATCTCTTCCGCGATCTGGTTTACGCGGTGGATGTCGATGTGGTGGTGTTTGCCTCGAACGGCGGGAATTTTTGCTCGGGCGGCGATGTGCATGAGATCATCGGGCCGCTGATCGGGCTGCCGATGAAGGAACTTC
>CBDUEF010000065.1:0-10167 GCA_965366095.1 uncultured Cypionkella sp.
TTGGTATAAACCACGATCCGGCCAAAGCCGATCATGCGGTGATAGGCCACCCATTCCAGCACATCCGGCCCCTCATTGCGCATCGCCGAAAGCAGCACCGCGCCGGGCAAGGGCTGGCTCATTCCTCCAGCGCCGCCGCCGGATCAACGCCGATTTCGGCACACATCCGCGCCGCATAGGAATTCGGCAACGGCACATTCCTGCGCCACCATGGCTTGGTGCCATTGGTATACAGATGCACCGACAGCGTGTTATCGGTAAAATGCCCCTCAACCCGGCCATAAGGGTCATAAAACACATCGTTCAACTGAAACGGCACCGGATAAAGGTAATCCGAGGTTAGCGCCTTTTCAAAATCGCCGGTCTGCTGGGCGAAATAGGTGAAGGCCTGCGGCCCAAAAGCCGTCCGCTCGGCGTTATAAATCCGCACCGCTTGCGGCAGATTGGTGTCTTGCTTTTCGATCTTTTTGCGCTGCTGCTTGTTGAACCAAGCGGGCGCGTCCGGCAGGTTTTCATAGTAATCAATCAGCCGCGTGATCAACTCGCCACGCTGCGGAATATACACCACGCCGCAATTCAGCGCCCCGCGAAAGCCATGGCCCGCGAAGATATTCTCCATCTCATCCGGGAAAGGCTTGTGGCAAAACGCATCGCAATCAATCCAGACCGCATCGGTTTGCTGGATCATGTGATAGCGAAACACGTTGGAGAGGAAACTTTCCGAGGTCTGCCGCACGATATCCATATCAATCGGCATGATATCGGTCGCCGGGCGCACCGTGATGCCCTCGGGCACATTCGTCACCGTATCGGTGCAATAAAGCGTGGTCGGATGGCCGTGGCGCACATGGGAAAGCAGGCAAAGCTGGTTCAGGTAATGCAGCTTTTCGCCGATCCAAAGCGAGGCAACGGGGCGACGGGTGGGGGTTTTGGCCATGGGATGCTCTCGGTCCTCGTTACTGTTTCTTTTTGCGCGACAATGCCGCAGTTGTGGTTTTCTGTAAAGTCAGGCGACAAAGGCCCGCACCGCCACCGGATCAAAGCCGAAATCGGGCCGATAACCCTTGGCGGTCAGAACCGATTCATAGTGCTGGATTGTGGCGAAATGAGCCTCCAACAACCGCCCCATCAGGAAAATTTGTGACAGGCCCGACGGCAACATCTCGGGCGTGATGCATGGATCAGACAGTAGCAAAACCGTCGGGGAATGGCGGGCAATCAGATCACCAAGACCGTCAGAAAGCGCCTCCTCTAGCAACCGGAACCGATCAGATTGCACAAGCCCATTCTCGGCACAGATCGCGGCAAAAGTCTCGCGCAGCGCCGGGCAATCCTCTTGCAAAAGCAGCGTCAGATCAGGCCGGATATTGGCCAGATGCGCCTCAACAAAGCCCACGCCCGCGCCGATATGCAGAACCTTTTCCCCCTGCGCCAGCACCTGCGGAAACCGCCGTGCCAGCCCGCGCTCAAACTTCCCGGTCTCGATCAGCGGCAAAGATACGCCCGAAAACACCCGCCAATCGGCAGGCAGTTTCACCGTATGGTTCAGCACCCAAGCGCCCGCAAAGGGGCCGTCCAGCACCCCCAACCCCTCATTATAAATCCCCACCGGCAGCGCCTCGACAACCTCTTTCGGTTGATCCTTGCGGTCCGCCTTGGCCTTTTCCGAGCGCCGCTTTTCCACATCCGTCATCAGCGCCGCGATCTTTTCCTTATCGCGCGCCTGCGGCGGTTTGGCGACGATCTGCCCGATAGGCACACCTGAGGCGCGGCCAAGATCGGCGACCAAATCGCGATAGGCCTCCGTCCCGCGCAACTCGGCCAAACGCCCCTCGGCCCGCTCAAGGGCGGCAAAATGCAGCCGGTTCAACACCGGATCGGTCAACAGCAGACCGATGATTTCATTGCGTTTTTCGCTATAGCGCAGCATCGTTTCATCGCGCACCTCATTGCGATCCTGCAACGACCAATAGTCCGAATTATACTTGTCTTTCTTGTTGTTCACATTGCCGCGCAGCTTGCGGATGGCGTAGCTGTCCACCGATTTCACCGCGTAATGGTTGAGCTGCACCCAGTCATAGCCCACGGTTCGGGTGATCGAACGCCAGCCACGAAACTTGAAATAATCCTCCATCACCCGGCCCGAGCCGTTCAGCCAATGCACCTGATCGGGGAATTCGGTTTCGATATGACGGTTCTTCATTTTCGGGCGGTGGATGCCCAGCTTCCAATACTCGGGGTCGAACTTGAACAGGGTTTTCACCCCCCAGCCCTTGTTCCAAGTGGTGGGGGCCGCCATCAGATATTGCTCGCTCACCGGCGCGCGCGACCATTCCACCACGCCGCCCGAGCCGAAAATCCGCCAGGTCACCACGATGCCATTGGCGCCTTGTGCCACCGCCGCATCCAGCATCGGGTCCAGCGTGCCATCGCCAAAACGGATCGACAAAAACTCATCCGCGTCAAACACCATCACCCAATCGGAACCCTGCACCACAGGTTCCGCTTGCGCATAATTCAGCGCCGAGGGCTGCGGGCGGATGCCCTCGGGGATATCGTTGCGCCGGTGATGCGCCAGCCCCAATTCCTCCAGCCGGATCAGCATATCGTCGGTGCCATCCGAGCAATCATTGGTGTAAACCACAAGGTCGGTGAACCCCACCGCCAGATGATGCGCGACCCATTCGATCACGAACGGCCCCTCATCCTTCATCATCGAAACCGCCGTCACCTGCCCATGCGGGCTGATGTGGCGTTTCAGCGCAAAGGCCACCGTGCCGAACCGATCCGACGCCCCTTTCGGCAGCAATCCCTTGCCCGGTATTGCTTCATTTTTGGCACCAATCTTGGGCTTTGCCATCACACCAACCCGGTAAATCTATCCGGCACGCGCACATAAAGCCCGCGCTCGTCCACGCCCTCGACCACCGCCGCGCGGGGGCGGCTGGCCGGGCCGCCATCCGCCTCAAGCACGAACTCCCTCTGCCCAATCGCGCGGGCCTCGGCAAAATCAAACAAATGCGGCGCGGTCTGCTCAATCGCATCCAGCCGCAATTGCTGATGATCGACGAAAGAGCTGTGCTGCTGCGCCCCGCCCCGCGCCGCCATCCGCTCCGCTGCAATCCCTTTGTCTGCCAAGGCCATGTGAAACAACACGAAATGCTGGCTCAGCTTCACATCGCGGTTCAACAACCGATGCGCTCCCCCGGCCCAATTGTTCCAACGCGAGATCACGAAGGGCTTGGAATAGCGGTCCGATACAAAGCCGAAATTGCGCTGGCCCAGAATGGGGGCGGCGCGGTCCAACGGGGCGCCCTCCTCCTCTGATTGCACCATGTCGACGCCCAGAGCAAAGATATAGCCCTCTTCGCCCAGCTCTTGCATGGCGGTCGGCCAATCTAGCCCCGAAGCCGGATCAATCACCACATATTCATCCACATCGCCGCGGATCACAAACTCATAGCGTTTGCGCAAGCCATTGGCTTTGCTTGACATTTCCTTGGCCATAAAGCGATCGTTGCGGATGCGTTGGCGCGGGGCGTCCAAAAGGGTGGACACATTGATGCCCGCAAGATCAACCTCTACCGGCCAATCGGTGCCATCAATCACCACAAACAGATTTTCGCGGCCAACGATTGCGCCGTAATAGGCGATCCATTTTTCCAGAAAGAAGCTTTCGTGGCGCACATGGGTCAGGGCGCAGGCGAAGATTTTGGCCATGGATTACTCCTTTTCCTCGCCCAGATAGCCGCCTTGGGTCAACCGATGCTCTATTTCTGCGCGGGTCTCGGGGGCAACGCGCTGCAACACCGCCTCGAACAAGGCCTCATGTCCGGGCCATTTGCGCAAAAACCCGGCGCGGTGATAGTGCAGCAAGGCCGGGGCCAGACCATCAAACTTGCGATCATTCGAAATCGAGCAATTGTTGCGCTCATCGACAATTTTTGCAGTGAAACCAAAGCGTTTCATCGCCAGCGGCAGGGTGATCTGATCGAGCCAAGGGCGTTTGTTTGACACTTTGGCGCGCCAATCAAACTCGCGCGCGGTGGCCCGCCACATGCCGCCGAAATTGCGGCCCTCGATGCGGTCGGCCTCGCAGATCGCCACCATTCCGGCGTTGAAATAGGGCGGAAATTCCAGCCTGCGGCCCCGCAACAGCCGAATGCGTTCGGTCGGCATCGGCAGGTCGAAATAGTCATAGGCCGTCTGCCATTTCGCCAAATCCTTGCCCCAGGAGGCGATCCCCTCGGGCACCACAGAAACCTGCATCGGGCCGGGCAGATCGCCCGGATCAATCGGGGCCAGCGCCGCCATGTCGGTATCAAGAAACATCGACCAGCGAGTGTCGCGCGGCTCTGCCAGCGACAGAATTTTGTTGCCATGCGGATAGGGCTGTTTCCACTGTTTTTCCTGGCCCTTTACCGGGCGCAATTGCACATCACACAGAGCCAGAAAGCCGCGAACCAAGGGATCAAGCTCTCCGTCGCCCGGCAGATAGGCGATGATGTCCGCGTTTGGGTGATGACGGCGCAGGCTGTCGGCAAGGATCAGGCTTTGGGTTTGCAGCCGCGCGCCTTCGATCACGAAAACAAAGCTCAGATCGCCGGGGGTCAGATTTGGAGGGGCCGAATCGCTCATCGCGCCATCTCATAGCGCTGCAAGACATAATCGCCGCGTGCCTCACGGTCGGTAATTTCACGGGCGATTTCAATCGGATCGGCTTCAACCCATGCAGCCCCGCCGATCATGCCTGCTGCCGCAAGTGCCGCACCGACGGCCGGGAAATCCAGCAAAGCATGGGTCTCGCGCTTGACCACCCGGCGACCGGCCTCGAACCAATAGGCGCGGATCGCCTCGATTTGCACAGGCTCGATCCCGGCGAAATGCCGAAACTGTCGGGTGTAATCGTCGATATTTTGCGACGGGCCACGGTTGATGATCGCCACTTTGGCATCCTCGCGCAGCACCATCGCCGCCAGATGCAGCGCCGATCCGTCAAGCGCGACGACGGCTTTGGCGGCCTTGTAGCGCGCGATCTGCTCGGCCAGCCGATAATCTTGCGGGTGGAAAATCTCATAGCCCTCGGCCTGCATCAGCGCCTCGATCCGCCGCTCCATCAGCACCGAGCCGCGCTTGGTGTTCAACCCCGAGCGCGAGATATAAAGCCGCTCGCCGCCTTTGGCAGGGATATCAACCCCCAGAAATCGGCGCATGAAATCGCGGTATTGCGGACGGCCAGAGGACAGATCGCCAATGCCAAACCCCTGTTCAGGGATCACCAATTCCTCGATCCGGGTGATTGCCTGCGGCGCGGTCAGCACCAGCTTGCCTTGCCCCAAAGCCTTGAAAAACCGATCATAATGCCGCGTCTGTTTGGCCGGATGGCCCAGCGTGTTTTTCGGCAACCAGACCACGCCGTCAAATTCACCCGCATGATCCAGCGCCCAAAGCCGCCCCGTGCTTTCGCACAGAAAATGCCCGAAATGCGAATAGGCCATGCCGCCATAAAGATAGCGGCCTTTCAGCACATCGACCGGGGCTGTCACATCATAATCGGGGCGAACTGTCAGCGGATCGGCGTCATAGCGCAGGCAATCGCCCTGCGGCAGAAAAGTGCCATGGGCATCAAACAGCCCGGCGGCGCGTTTTGCCCCCGGTGGGGTGTTTGTGCCCCAAGGCACCAAAAGCACATCACGCAAGGCGCCCAGGTCTTGCGACATGGGAGTCATGGAAAGGTCGGCTGAATTACTGCTGCTCACGGCCAATTTCGTTTCTGGCTTCTGTTGCGGGTGCATACCACGGCCCCCGCCCCAATGCCACGCAAAGGGGGCAAAAGCGCGCCTTTGCAACCAAAATTGCGGCATTGCTGCAACGTCGGCTTTTGGGACTAGCCTTGAATAATAACATCATGCTCTACCCCGGCCAGATCGACCGTATCGGCGATTTCGATGAAGGAAAGCCCGGCCTGGATCAGAACTTTTCCGTCCGCAACGCTAAAGCGCGGCGGTGTGGGCCAACCCGAGAGCACAATCTTGTCACCCTTGCGCCAATGGGTGATTTTCAACACCCCACCCCAGGCGACGTGATAGGTCACATGGCCCTCGCCCGAGGTGATCTCATTTTCGCCGGGGCCGACAAAATACTGGTCGTCGCCAGATTTGGAAATCACCCGGTTTCGCCCCGGCCCGGTGTGGATCACCGAGCCATGCTCGCCGTCATGGATCAGATCATTTCCTGGCCCGCCGTAGATCACGCTATGCCCGGCACCGCCGTAAATCTCATCATCGCCGGGGCCACCGTCCAGCGTGTCATGGCCATTGCCACCGCGCAGCGTGTCGTTGCCCGCGCCGCCAAAAAACGCATGATCGTCTTTTGTCCGCATCGACACCGCCACCAAAAGATCATCGCCGGTGCCGCCATGAAACTCGGCCCCCGCATAGACCGGGCCCACCAAAATATCGCCCTTGTCCGAGCCGATCACATGCGCGCCCACGCGTTCCGAGGCCTCAAACTCCAGCGCGGTTTCGGGATGCGCCACGATGAACACGCCCTTGCCCACCGTCATATCGGATTCATTCCTCGCCACCACCGTGGCCATCTTTACCACATCAATTCCTGGCGGCACCCTTAGGGTGTAACCATCTGGCCCCGCAAGATAAAACAACGTGTCGCGGGTCTCGCCAACGGGGCGGTCAATCTTTTCGGACACCTCACCATAGGCCCAGAAATCGGCGTCGCCATAACCGCCCTTCAGCGCCACCATCCCATCCATCGCCATCATCGCATGGATGCCGGTCTCGGGCCGCTCCATCCCGCGCAGATCGAGGCCCAGATCGGCCCCCGCCCGCACCAGCTCGTCGCGCAGCGCCTGCGTCTCGGGGCAGCCGATGATATTGGTGGTCTCGCCAGGATCGGCGACCACATCATAGATATGCTCTTCGCCATTGGGATAGCGGAAATAGCGCAGATGGGTCAGCCCTTCGGTCGAGGGCCTGATCGACAAAGTGCCAAACACCGCTGTCAGCGGCGATTTCGTGCTGTCATAGCTGCCAAACTCGGGCGCGATCAGCGGCAACAGCGATTGTCCCGAAACCCACTCGGGGCGCGGTGGTAGGCCCGCCAGATCCATGATAGTTTTCGCGAAATTATGCAGCGAGACCGGCAGGTCCACCACCGCAGGCACCATCCCCGCATGCCAGATGCCAAAGGGCACATGGGCCGCGCTATCCCATTGGCTCATCTTGTGAAAACTGTCATGGGTGCCAAGGTTAAAGCCGTTGTCCGACAGCAAAACCACCGTGGTATTGGCGCCAAAGGCCGAGTCTCGCAGCGCATCCATGAACCGCCCGATCTCATAATCGACATGGCTACAGGCGGCGAAATAGCCGCGCACCACCTGCCGCCAGCCCTCCTCGCCGACACGCTCGGGGATAAACGGCCCGTTGACGATATAGGCCAGCTCATAGACCGCCATCCCCGGTTGCGGCCCGGTCAGATCATCGGGATGGGCCGAGCGTGGCCAGATGATCGCATCGGCATCATACATCTGATAAAAGCGGTCCGGGCAGACCAGATTGAAATGCGGATGTCGAAATCCCAACTGGATCAGATGGCGGCGCGCCGGATCAGCGCGGCCCAGATAGTCGATGGCATTTTGCGCCACCATATTGTCATAAAACGCGGTATCGGCCGAGCCATCATCATCAGGCCCGTTCACCCCCGCCACCCCCGGCCCGGCGGGGAAGTAATCATGCGTGCCATTGCGCCGGCCCACATCGCGCGCCAGCACGTCCTCATGAAACAGCACGCGGCGGTATTCCTCGGGCATCGGGCGGTAATTGGCGTCGGTTTTCCCGGTGGTAAAGGTGCGAAACCCCGCCCGGCGCAGATCATAGGCCCAAGACGCCGTCGGCGGCAGCACATCGCGCCAGAACCGGTTCAAGTCCACCAGCCCCGTGCGAAACGGCGACAGCCCGGTAGCCAGTTCCGCCCGACACGGCGCGCAGAGCGGAATCGTCGCATAGGCATTGGCAAAGCGCGTGCCTTCGGCCATCAGCCGATCAATATTCGGGGTTTTGATCGTGATCCCAAAGGCATCGCGCCATTTGAAAATGTCGATCATGTCATCAATCCAGATGACACAGATGTTGCCCTGTCGCGCAGTCTCGGGGGTAAAAGCGCCAGATTTGGCCGCTTTACGTTTGGTCGCCATTGCGCACCCTTTCCTGCCACAGCGCCAGTGCTGCATCGGGCGCACGGGCAAATTCTCCGGCCAGCACATCCTGCCCAGGCCAGATCATCACATCCGACAGAATGAAGGTGCCCAGCTTGTTATACAGCGGGCGCGAGAATCCCCGGCAGCCCAGCATCAGTTTCAGCGCCGCATTGGGCAACACACAGCCCACCGACACCGCTGGAACCCGGTTCACCGCCAGCCGCGCCATCGTGCCATCATAGGAAAACACCATCAGCACCGTCTTGCGTGGATCGACCACCGAAACCACCGGCTCGCCGTCACGGTGGCCAAAGCGCAGAAACCCGCTTTCCGCCGTCATATAGGAATATTCGCTATCGCCCGTTGCCTGAAGACTGAACAGCGACAGCGCATCGCGTTTGGGATCGCTGGTGTAAAGCATCCCGATGGAAAATGGTGCTTGGCTCAACGGCCCGTCGATGATCAGCCCGCCATGGCTTTGCGCGCGAAACAGCAAATTGCCACGGATCTTGTCGCGCGGCGTGCCTTCTTTGTTGAACTCCATCACCTCGGCGCGTTGGCCCGGAGCGCCCACCGCATGCCAGCCACAAATCCGGCCATCCTCTTGCAGATCAAAGCTTTCCGGCGCTTGCGTTGAGAACCACACCGGCGCGGGCGGCCCCTTAGCCGCCACTGGCGCGGGTGCAGGTTTAACCGGCGCCGGGGCATCGTCTTTGCCGATCAGCGCCCCCAAGGGCAGCGCTCCGGGATAGAGTATCGGCATCACAGCCCCCCCGGATGGCAGGGCACAAAGGCCGAAAGCGCCCATCGGTGCAGGCTGTCGCCAGCGCGGCTGCTGGCCGTCCAGCCATCGCGCAAAGCGCCGCGATTGGCCGGATAAAGATCGGGCGACGGCGCCGCTGCCCCATAAGCATAGGCCAGATGCGCTGGGGTTTTGATCGCGGCGGAAAGCGTCAGGATCAGGCTTTGCGGATCGTCCGGGTCGATGGATACATTGGTGATCTTGGGGGCTTTGCCCTTCATATGCAGCGCAAACCCACAGGCATCCCCGGCCTTGAACCGATCGTCGATCACCAGCCCCGACATCGCCCGGCAGATCACCCGGATCATCTTGCCCTCGTGTTCGGCTAGTAAAATCTGCGGACAATACCAGTCTTTGCGCGCGTTCAGTGCCGCGATTGCATGGGCATCCATCTCGGCCATGCGGATCCGTGCAAGGCTGGTGGGGCGGGCGTAGCGCGTTTGCTCGAACATATAGCCCGGAGCCGGGGCCGCGAAGCGGTGCGGCGCATGGGACCAGCCCAGTTCGGAATGGGCCAGAATCGCCGGGTGATGGCCATCGCTATGGGTTCCAGACTCGGCCGAGATCAGGAAAATCGGCCGATAGAGGCCGCGCGCCGCCATATCCGCCTCGATCTTTTGCATCAGACGGCGCAGCGCCTTAATCCGGCTGGTGGCATCCGATTTCTCATCCTCCAGCGACAGATCAATCCCCACCGCCAAAACCTGCGCCCGCTTGCCCAGCGCCGCCGCCGCCAGAACCAGACTGTCCAGCGCCGTGACGAAATTCACATAGGCCTGCCCGCCGTTCAACTCGGCAAGGCTGGCCGATGCGTCTGTTTCGGTTCTGGCAACAATCAGCGGCTGTGATTGCATCGCCTCATAGCGCATGTGCAGCAGCGCTTCGGCTATCAAAGCATCGCGCGGGCTATGCGCCATGCGCTGCAAACCGGACACGGGCCGCGCCTCGAACGTGCCCTCATAGCCCACAGCGCCCAGATGATCGCCGGGGGCAAGGATGTGATAGGCAAAGCCGGGCGGGCCATCATTGAATCCGGCACGACGCGCGCCACCGATGCTGAAAATCGCCTGCAAAGGCCCGATGGTATCGGCGATAATATCGCCCCCCGCCACCGGCTTGCAGTAATCGCGCGGCGGGCGTCCGGCCTCGA
>CBDUEF010000066.1:0-10160 GCA_965366095.1 uncultured Cypionkella sp.
CGCTCGGCCAGCGGGATCGGCGCCAGAAACTGCTCCCACACATCGGGAAACAGCATCGAGGCGCCTGATTGATAAAACCAGTCAATCTCGGCCTTGCGCAGCATGAAGATGCCCCGCAGCACCAATTCGCTCACCCGCGCGGCGTGTAAAATCGCATAGCTCAGCGCCAAGGTTGAGCCCCAACTGCCGCCCACCACCTGCCAGCGCTCGATCCCCAGATGCGCGCGCAAGGCCTCGATATCGCTGACCAAATCCCAAGTGGTGTTGTTGGTCACACTGGCGTAGGGCGTCGATTGCCCCGATCCGCGCTGATCAAACAGAATGATCCGATAGCGCGCCGGATCATGGCCTTGGCGCAGAAACCCCGATATTCCGCCCCCCGGCCCACCATGCAGCACCAGCGCGGGCTTGCCCTTGGGGTTGCCGCATTGCTCAAAGTAAATCTCATGCCCGCCTGAAACTGCCAGCCGCCCGGTCGCATAGGGCGCTATCGCCGGGTATAATCCGCGCCGCTTATCCATCCAGCATGCCTTCGCACATATCCCAGATCAACCGCCCCATAGCCGGAAAGGCCTGCGGAAAGGTCTCGGCCATGCCGCGCCCTTGCGTCATCGCCACCACGGTCAAAGCCCGCCCCGATGGCGCTTGGGCGCGCAGCATATCATGCTTGTACCAGCTGGTTTTCGGCTCGCCCGTCCACAGATTATGCCCGGCCTTTGACCAGATCGTCACCTCTTTCGGCAAATCCCCGCCCAGATACTCCGCCAGTTGATAGGTTGGCGTGGCTGCCTGCGGGTGGCTGGCACTGCGGCGCAAGCTGTCTTGCGCCCGGCTGCGCATGGCCTCCGACAGCGGCAAATCGCCCTCGAACAATTCCCACAGCAACCGCGCCGCAGCCAAAGGTGTCAACAGGTTCAGATTCTCGCCCTCGGCCCCGGCAAACTGTGCCTCGCGGCCATAGCGGGTGTCATCCATCAGCTTTTGGGTGATGGTGCAGCCCGCAAACTCCGGCCAATCCAGCGCCTGAAACCAGCCGTTCAGCCGCCCGCGCTTGACGCTGAAATCCATCCACTCGGCCCCTTGCAACAGCGTGTCGCCGGTGGTGCCCGTCACCGTATCAATCACATAATTGGTCGCGGTGTTTGACGACCACAGGATCATATCGGCCAGGGCCCGTGTCAGCTCTGGCTCTTCCTCGATCCGCCCTTCATCCAGCGCTGCCAGCGCATGCACCAGATGAAACGCCTTGACCAGCGAGCAGGGATAGCATTCCCAGCCGCCACGATGGGCAAAGCCCTCGGCCCCCTCAGGCCCATTGGTCGCCAAAACCAACCCCAATTGATCCGGCCTGAACCCATATTGCGCCAGATGCACCGTCAAAGCCTCGACGATGCCGGTGCCAACCGCCTGCCATTCTGCCGTTTCCTTGAAAAACGTCACGTCTGCCACCCTCTGTTTCTTGCAACTTTAGGCAAAGCCAAGCGCCGCGCCAAGCCCCAGCCTTTGCACTTTGTCCAAATACTCATCCTGCAAACGCTTGCCCCCAGCACATCCCTTGGCAATCCGCAGCCCTCTGTGCCAGACTGGTGCAATCCCAATCCGTGTGGACCCTATGTCAAAAATCATCCTCTCCTGCGCCATCACCGGCTCGATCCACACGCCCTCAATGTCGCCGCATCTGCCGATTACCGGCGCAGACATCGCCGCCAGCGCCATCGGGGCCGCTCAGGCCGGGGCCGCCATCTTGCACCTGCATGCCCGCGATCCCGCCAATGGCCGCCCGTCCTCTGATCCTGCGCATTGGGCCGGATTCCTGCCCGTCATCGCCAAGGGCTGCAACGGCGTCGTCAACATGACCACCGGCGGCTCTGCGGTGATGAGCCTCGATCAACGCCTCGCCGCCCCGCTGCGGTTTCAGCCCGAAATGTGCAGCCTCAACATGGGCACGATGAATTTCGCGCTCTATCCGATGGCCGCGCGGATCAAAGAATGGAAATACGATTGGGAGCGCCCCTTTCTTGAAAACTCCGATGATCTGGTGTTCAAGAACACCCCGCGCGACATCGCCCATGTGTTAACCGAGATGGGCACCAAACGCGGCGCGCGGTTCGAGTTTGAATGCTACGACATCAGCCATCTGACCATGCTGCGCCATTTCGTCGATCGCGGCCTTGTCCAAGCCCCAATCTTCATCCAATTCGTCTTTGGCGTGCTGGGCGGCATGGCCGCAGACCCAGACACGCTGGTCTTGCTCAAACGCACCGCAGATCGCCTCTTCGGTGACAGCTATCACTTCTCGGTCCTTGCAGCCGGAAGAATGCAAATCCCCATGGCCACCATTTCCGCCGCCATGGGTGGCCATGTCCGCGTCGGGCTGGAGGACAATCTTTACCTTGCCAAAGGCGTGCTGGCCAAAACCAACGCCGAACAGGTGGATCAAATCCGCGGCATCGTCGAAGCGCTGGGCCGCGAGATCGCTACCCCAGATCAGGCGCGCGCCATGCTGGGCCTGAAAGGGGCTGCACAGGTGGCGTTTTGATCCGCTACACCCTCGCCACCGCCGCAGATGCGCCCCTGATCCACGAAATGCTGGTCGAAATGGCAGCAGCCGAGGGCGCAACCCTCTCCGCCACCCCCGCCGCATTGCTGAAATACGGCTTCGGCCCCACCCCCAACTTTCGCGCCATCCTTGCCTACGACGCCATAACCCCCTTGGGCTTTTGCCTCTTTCTGCCCGAATATTCCTCTTGGCGCGGCATGATGGGCCTCTTTGTCCAAGACCTCTACCTGCGCCCGGATGCCCGCGGCAAAGGTCTCGGCAAGGGCCTGCTCAAAGCCGCATGGCAGGCCTCAGCCGATTGGACCCCCGAATTCCTCGCCCTGCATGTCAAACGCAGCAACACCGCCGCCATCGGCTTTTACCAATCGCTCGGCTTCACCCTGCGCGACAGCACCGATCCCCTAATCCTGACAGGAGAGGGCCTCGCCGCCCTGAGATAAACCCATGATCACCGTATTCGATGACGCCCAACGCGCCCATGATCCGCAGTTTTTCCTCTCCTCGGGTGCGCCCCGGCCTTGCCCCGAAAAACCCGCCCGCATTGATGCCCTGCTGGGGGCCGTGCGCCAGATGCGCGGCCCGATCATCGCGCCGCCAGATGCCGGCCTCGCCCCCATCGCCGCCGTGCATCCGCAGCGCTACCTGACGTTTCTGCAAACCATCTACCCCCGCTGGCGGCGCATCGAAGGCGCCAGCGCCGAGGTGATCCCCAATATCCACCCCGCCAATCGCACCGATGGCTACCCCAAATCCGCCGCAGGTCAGGCGGGCTTTCACATGACCGATACCTCCTGCCCAATCGCCGCCAATACCTATGCCTCCGCCTATGCCTCGGCCCAAACCGCCATCCATGCCGCCGATCTGGTCCTGCACGGCGAACGCGCGGCCTACGCCCTTTGCCGCCCCCCCGGCCACCATGCCTTTGCCGAACTCGCGGGCGGGTTTTGCTATCTGAACAACTCCGGCATCGCCGCCCAACGCCTCACCGATGCCGGGCGGCGCGTGGCGATCCTTGATGTCGATCTGCACCACGGCAACGGCACCCAAGGCATGTTCTACCACCGCGCCGATGTGCTGACGGTCTCGATCCACGCCCATCCCGAACGCTTCTACCCGTTCTTTTGGGGCTATGAGACCGAATTCGGCAGCGGCGAAGGCCAGGGCGCCAACCTCAACCTGCCGCTGGAACGTGGCACCGGCGATGATGGCTTCCTCGCCGCCCTCGATCGCGCCATCGCCAAAGTTCAGACTTGGTGCGCCGACACATTGGTCCTCGCCCTTGGTCTCGATGCCTTCAAAGGCGATCCCTTCGCAGGCCTGACCGTCAGCACCCAAGGCTTTGCCCGCATTGGCGGCGCCATCGCCGCCATGGGCCTGCCAACGGTGATCGTGCAAGAAGGCGGCTACCTTTGCCCTGAACTCGGCGATAACCTTCAGGCCACACTCGCCGCCTTCTGATTTGCGCTTTGCCCAAATACTCAAACCGCCTTGCCGTCAGGCAAGGCCCGCGCGTCAGCGCTCAAAAGGCTTGCGGCGCAGCCGCGCAATCAGATCACGCTCAATCAGATCACACCCAGACGCCGCATAGGATATTGCGGGTCACCGCCTCGACGGGCCGCTCGCGCGCAATCAACCCCGCCACCCATTCACAAGACGCCGCATTGAACACCGCCCCCCGTCCGCGCCGATATTCCGCCATACAGCCATTGCCCCGGCTCGCCCGCCCCAGATTTTCCGGTGTGATGCCGCCGTAAAGCCGCAGCGCCAGATCCTCGGCATCGCCCGCGCCAATAAAGCTGTCCCGATCCGCAGCCCCGGTCGAATAAGACAGCGTGGTGGCAGGCGACAGGCCCACAATCGTCAACTCCCCCGCCAGCCCCGCGCCCGCTTCGGCAAAGGGCAGGCCGTGGCGCATCGTGTACTCAATCCCGTCCACCTCATAGCCGAAAATCTTCGACGCCGCACCCAACACATCACCATACCCCAACCCAGATCCGCGCATCGCCCAATGCTCGGGGCGATAAACGGCAAACCCTCCCGATCCATGCGCGGCACAACGGCTCCAGCCCGCATAAACCCCCATAGCACCCGTCAATCCCATGGTCGCCGCCCCCGGTCGCGCGACCAAAGGATGGTCCCAATAGCTGGTCAGGCGATTACTGCCCGCCATCGGGTCCGCCACCTCGGCGGTGGTCTTGAAACAGGTCTGCACCGCCAGATCGCCACTCAGCCGGGTCTGCCAAAAGAAATTGCCACCAAAGCGCGCAAGCTCGCCGCCCGCATCCACCCAAGCCTCCAGATGGTCGCGCATCTCCCATGTCCAGTATTCGTCGTGCCCCACAATCACCGCACGGGAATAGCCCTGCAACGCCTCGGGGTCGGCGTGCAGATCATGCTGGGTCAGATAGTCCAGCCCAATCCCTTGCGTTTCACACCACAAGGCAAAAGGCCGCTCAAACGCCGCCCAACCCGATGAGGCGTATTTCTTGGAAATCCCCTTGGCCCGCGCAAACTCCATATGCGGATAGCGCGGGCGCGACAAAAGCGGCGAGGCATGCGGGATACGCGGCGCATCTTCGGGCCAGCGCACAAAACCCTTGGCCCAAGGCCGATGCACCGAAACATGGGGCGAGAAATCCCCGCCCTCTGGCCCGGTAATCCCTTGATAATGGTTCGATCCGCCCCAATCATTATAGGCGCACCATGTCCCCGTCGCCAAGATCATCGCCACCCGTGCCGGATTGCGCCGCGCCGCGCGCAACACAAACATATGCTGCGATTGATGCCCCGGCACCGTCAGGGTGATGGTATAGACCCCGCTTTGCCAACCCGCAGGCAACACCATCGACCACACTTGCGGCCAATCACACCCCGTCACCGAGCAATCAGGCGGCGTGACCGCAAACCTCGTGGCAACCGTGGTGGCCAGCACGGCTTGCGGCTCCAAGCCATCCCGAGCGATCTCCACCTTCGCCTCTGCTGCCGAAGCCATCGCATAAAGCCGCAGCACCTCGCCCGGCGCATAGCTGATCTTGTCGGTATAGCCCCAAACCTGCGCGCGGGTCGGGTCAGCCGAGGCCGCCTCATAATAATGCCCCGTCACCGCGTCGCCATCATCATAAGGGCCGGGGATGAAAAATCCTTGCAGGCTCATGGCTTGGCCTTGGCAAAAGCCACCGTGAAAAACGCATCGCTCGCCTCAAGATAGCGCGCCACATTGGTCGGGCGAAACACGCCGTGGCCCTCATCGTCAAACAACATCACCTGATGCGCGATGCCCGCCGCCGTCAACTCTCGCACCGCCGTATGGGTGTTTTCCGGCCCGACATTGCTGTCGGCGAGGCCATGCACGATCAGCAAATCCCCTCTGATCTGATCAATGAAGCGCCCCGGCGAGGCATTGTCGTATTTCTCGGGGAATTCTTCGGGTGTGCCGCCCATCATCTCGATCGAATAGGCGCGGCCATGCGGCATCTCGGTCGCGTGGTAATCAATATCCAGCCGATACATCCCGCACATCGGGATTGCGGCAGTCACCAGATCGGCGTGCCGCGTGATGCCAAACCAGCTTGAAAACCCACCATAGGAATTGCCCGCCATGCCAATGCGCCCGCGCACCGCAATCCCATCCGCCAAAGCCTGCTCGATCCCGGCGCGAATATCACCCTGTTCGCGCCCGCCCCAGCCATCGTCTTTCACCGCCTCACGATGGGCATAGCCAAAGCCGGTTGAGCCGCGATAATTCGGGTCCAGCACGGTATAGCCCTTTTGCACCCAATAGCCGATTTTCGGGTTTACCCAATCCTCGGAATGCCAGGTCGGCCCGCCATGCACATAGGCGATAAAGCCTTTTGAGGGCCCCTTTGGTTGATAAAGCCAGCCCTGCACCGCCCTCCCATCCGGCGCGGTCCCGCGGTAATCGCGCGGCGCGATATGCTGGCGGTCGGGGTTTGGCTCTGGCGTGACCAGCGTTGTGCAATGCCCATCAGGATGCACCCGCACCAGTTGATGCGGCGCGCTCGCGTCATAGGCCTCGGCAATCCAGCCGCCATCGGGCAGGCTGGCATGGGGCAAAAGGCTGCGGCGGCCCGACAGGTTTGGCAGCGGGCGGATCACGCCATCCTCCACCAGAACACAGCGCGTATTGCCCTGATCATGGGTGACGCAGGCAAAGCCCTTGGCCCCGGCGATCACCTCGAACGGGTAAAGCCCCGGCTCGCCCGCCAGCCACTCTACCGCGCCGCTGGAAAGCGTCAGCACACCCAGCCGGTCTTGCGCCTCAACATCCGCCACAAAGCCGATGCGATCCTCGTCCAGCCAAACCCCATGGGCATTGTTGGCCGCCCCAAGGTTCAACACCTCGCGCAAACCTTCGCCATGCTCGCCCATCACCCATAATTGCGTGCCAGCAGGGGCGCGCTCATGCCGATGCCAAAGCAACTGCCTGCCCGAGGGTGACAGCTTTGGTCCGGTCTCAAACGGGCTACCCGAGCGGGCAAGACAGCGGCGCGCGCCCGTGGCAAGCGATTGCCGCCAGACCCAGCCGCCCACCGTCACCTCGCCTGCCGCATAGTCAAAATTCGCCGTGAAAATAACGTCTTGCCCATCGGCACTGAATATCCCGCCATAGACGTAATGGCTGCTTTGCTCGGGCGTAAGTTGCGTCAAAGCCCCGGTGCGGCGATCCAGCAACACCAAATGATCATGCTCGCAGGAATTGCGCGATTGCCCAAGGATCAGGCGCATTCCATCGGGGGATACATCGCGGATCGAATAATGATCCGCCCCCGTGGTCAGCCGTTCCGGCGGGGTGCTGCCATCGAGGCGCACCGCATAAACATCCTCAGCTTGCCGCAACCCCGCCCAAGTGAAAAACGCCCAATCGCCACTGGCATGGATATGGGCAAGGATCGGCAGGCTGGCCCAAGCGGCAGCGATTTCATCAGTCATCTCACACCTCGATATAATGGCATGCCGCAGTCCGGCCATGGCCGAAATCACGCAATTCTGGGCGCTCAGTATGGCAGCGGCTTTGGGCCAGCGGGCAGCGGCTGGCAAACACGCAGCCCTTGGGCGGGTTCAGAACCGACGGCAGCTCCCCCGGCAAGGACTGCCCGATCCGCCCCTTTTCGCGCTTGGGGTCAGGCTCGGGCACCGCCTGCATCAACGCTTTGGAATAGGGGTGAAGGGGCTGGGCATAAAACGCATCGCGCGGCGCTTTTTCCACCACGCGCCCCAAGCACATCACCATCACCTCATGGCTGATATGGCGCACCACCGACAGGTTATGCGAGATGAACACCAAGGCCACGCCAAGCTGATCTTGCAAATCCATCAACAGGTTAACCACCTGCGCCTGAATCGAAACATCCAGCGCCGAAACCGGCTCGTCACAGATGATCAACTCGGGGTTCCCTATAATCGCCCGCGCAATCCCCACCCTTTGCGCTTGGCCGCCCGACAATTCATGCGGGTAACGCTGCGCGAAATCGGCAGACAGGCCCACCCGCCCCAAGGCCTCAACCGCGCGGGCGGCTTGATCGGCACGCGACAGCCCCGGCTCAAAAGTCGCCAGCGGGCGCGACACGATCCGGCCCAGCGTCATCCGTGGATCAAGCGCTGCCACCGGGTCTTGAAAGATGATCTGGAACTCGGAACGCCGCCGCCGCAGGGCCTCGGCCGCCATTGCGGCCATATCCTCGCCCTTCCACAGCACCGCGCCGCCCGTGGGCCGCACCAGCCGCAACAGCGCCCGGCCAAGGGTGGATTTGCCGCAACCGCTTTCGCCGACCACGCCAAGGGTGCGGCCCTTTTCCAGCGCAAATGACACATCATGCACGATCGCCAGATTGCGCGGGAGCGAAAACACCCCTGCGCCTGCGATCTGATAGCCCACATCCAGCGCGCGGGTTTCCAACAGCATCAAACCGCCCCCCCGATCAAATGGCAGGCAGCGCGGCGGTTGGGCGCAAACTCCTGCAAGGGCGGCTGGGTTTTGGTGCAGGCGTCAATCTTTACCTCGCAGCGTGGCGCAAAGGGGCAGCCTGGCAGCATCGCCCCGCCCGAACGCGGCGTGCCGGGGATGGTGCCAAGGCGCGGCGTCAGCGCATCGCTCAGGCGCGGCGTGGCGGCCAGCAAGCCCTTGGCATAGGGATGGGCGGGCGCCTCAAACAGCGCCTCGGCCGGGCCTTCCTCCATCACGCGGCCGCCGTAAAGCACCAAAACCCGGTCACAAAGCCGCGCGACAACCCCCAGATCATGCGTCACCAACACAATCGCCGTGCCAATCTCGCGCGCCAGTTCCGACATCAGATCAAGCACTTGCGCCTGAATGGTCACATCCAACGCCGTTGTCGGCTCATCCGCCAGCAACAACGCCGGGCGCACCAGCAGCGCCATGGCGATCATCACCCGCTGACGCATCCCGCCGGAAAACTCATGCGGATATTGCCGCGCGCGCCGCGCCGCATCGGGGATGCGCACCCGGTCCAGCATCGTCACCGCCGCCAGCGCCGCCTCGGATTTGCTCATCCCCTTATGCACCCGCAGCCCCTCGGCCAGTTGATCCCCGACCCGCATATAGGGGTTGAGCGAGGTCATCGGGTCTTGGAAAATCATCGACAAGGTCACGCCGCGCACCTTGTCCAAGGCTTGGGCCGAAAGCGCCAGCAGGTCCTGGCCCTGAAAATCCACCCGCCCGGTCGCGCCGCCGTTGCTGGCCAGCAACCCCATCAGGCTGAACAAGATCTGGCTTTTGCCCGAGCCGGATTCGCCCACGATCCCCAGCACCTCGCCCGGTGCCACCTCAAACGACACGCGGTCCACCGCTGTCATCTGGCCTTGGGGCAGGCGAAAGGCGACGCTCAGGTCGCGGACTGAAAGCAGGCTATCGGTCATTCGGATCAAACGCGTCCCTTAGCCCGTCGGCGATAAAGTTAAGACAAAACAATACCGTGGCCAGCAAAATTCCCGGCAACAGTAACAGCCGAAGATCGGTATCCATGGCCGAGGTGCCCGATTGGATCAGGTTGCCCCAACTGGCTTGGGGTTCCTTGATGCCGATGCCAAGGAAAGAAAGGAAACTTTCGGAAAGGATCACTTCCGGCACCAAAAGCGAGCCATAAACAATCACCACCGACAGGCAATTCGGCACGATATGCTCCAGCACGATCTGGCGCGAGGTCATCCCCCCGGCCCGCGCCGCCTCGACAAATTCCCGCCGCGCAAGGCTTTGCGCCTGCGCCCGCACGATCACCGCAGGCGTCAGCCACAGCGTGAACACGATGGCGGCGAACAGCGCGATATTGCCGCCGCCAAACAGCAGCGCCAGCAAGATCACCAAAATCACATAGGGAAAGCCATATAAAATCTCGACCAGCCGCATCATCAACCGATCCGCCCGCCCGCCGCTATAGCCTGCAACCGCGCCGTAAAGCACACCGATCCCACCAGCGACCACAGCGCCCAGAAACCCGATGCTCAGCGATATCCGCCCGCCCTCCAACACCCGCACCAGCAAATCGCGGCCGAAATCATCGGTGCCGAACAGATGCGCCGAGGAAAAATCAATCGGCGCGCCGATGAAATCGAAATCGGCATC
>CBDUEF010000067.1:0-10064 GCA_965366095.1 uncultured Cypionkella sp.
TTGGGTGAAGCGCTCTGGCAGGCTATTTTTCATGCTGGCGCTGCATTTACGAACGCCGGATTTTCGATCTACCCGGGCGGGGCGGCCAGTTTTGTATCGGACCCGGCCTTGCTGATTGCCATCATGATAGCTGTGTTTGTGGGTGGCTTGGGGCTGCCAGTTTACTATGATTTGAAAGGCGCGGCGACAGCAGGGCGCAAATTATCGCTCCATACCAAATTGACTTTGGCGACAACGATTTTGCTTTATCTGCTGTCGATGGTTCTGGTTCTGATTTTTGAGTGGGGCAATCCGGCAACATTGCAAGGCATGGCCCCGTTTGACCGGTTTGTAAACGCTGCCTATCATGGTTTCATGGCGCGGTCATGTGGAATGAACGTGATCGACATGACGCAGATGACTGAAGAAACCATGTTGATAACCTATGGTTTGATGTTCATCGGCGGAGGGTCTGCTTCGACTGCGGGCGGGTTGAAAGTGACCACTGTGGCAATTTTACTGCTTGCGGTGTGGCACCAGGCGCGGGGGGATGCCGACCTTACTGCCTTTGGCCGTCGGGTTTCGGCGACAGTCCAGCGCGAGGCGTTGTCGGTTCTGGTTCTGGCTTTCTCAGTGTTGGGGTTAGGCATCATGGCACTGCGGTTGCTGTCCGACTTACCCCTTCGTCAGGTGGTGTTCGAGGCGATTTCGGCCTTTGCCAATGTAGGCCTTTCGATGAATTCCACTGCTAACCTGACACCGTCCGCCCAATTTGTTGTGATAGTCTTGATGTTTATCGGACGGGTCGGCACCATTACCGTTGCAGCCGCACTTGCCTTGCGCAATCGCCAAGCGAAGTATCGCTATCCAGAGGAGCGACCAATTGTTGGGTAAAAATCCGATCTCGAAAAGCGAATCCGTGGTGGTGATTGGGCTGGGTAGATTTGGCCGATCCGTCGCCCAAAGTTTGGTGCAACTTGGGCATGAAGTTCTGGGAATAGATGATCGTGCTGAAATAGTTCAAGAAATGTCCAGCCTCCTCACCCATGTCGTTCAGGCGAATAGTACGTCGGTCGAGGTCTTGCGACAGCTGAACGTTGGCAGCTATGCTCATGGCGTGGTTGCGATTGGGTCTGACTTGGAAAGTTCGATCCTGACGGTTTTGGCGTTGTCGGAATTGGAAGTAAAAGACATTTGGGCCAAGGCGCTGAATGAGCGGCACGGCAAGATTTTGGAGAGAACAGGCGCCCATCACGTTGTCTTGCCAGAAAAGACGATGGGTGAGCGGGTAGCCCATTTGGTTACCTCGAAGATCATTGATTTCATCGAATTTGATGACGATTTTGCCATTGCCCAAACACGTGCGCCGATGGATGTGGTGGGCAAGACGCTGGCCGAAAGTGCCCTTCGGACAGCGCATAATGTAACAGTGGTGGGGATCAAGCGACCGGGCCAGGATTTTGCCTATGGTCGCCCTGAAACCAAAGTGATGCAGGGTGACCTGCTGATCGTGGCCGGGCATATCCGCCAGGTTGAGGCGTTTGCGGGGAAAACCTAATGGCGAAACCTCCTCGCGCGTGGCAACGAATGTTATCTGGTCGCCGGCTGGACCTGCTTGATCCAACGCCAATGGATATCGAGATCGAAGATATTGCCCACGGTCTGGCTTTTGTGGCGCGCTGGAATGGCCAGACTTTAGGCGACTGGCCGTATTCGGTGGCCGAACACTCGTTGTTGGTTGAAGAGATTTTTGGGCGGCAAACCGGTGAAACCCCGCGCTGGAGATTGGCGGCCCTGCTGCATGATGCGCCGGAATATGTCATCGGAGATATGATCAGCCCAGTGAAGGCGGCGGTGGGGCCAGGATATAGCGAGCTTGATTTGCGCCTGACGGCGGCGATTCATCTGCGGTTCGGGTTGCCCGCGCAGCTTCCGGCACCAATCAAGAAAGCCATCAAATCCGCCGACAAGATATCGGCCTGGCTGGAGGCCGTTCATATAGCGGGATTTGACGAAATTGAGGCGGATCGGCTGTTTGGCCGTCCGTCAGAAGCGATGCTGCGGGGGCTAGAGATACGGCTTCGTCCGCCTGCAATTGTGCGGGTGGAATTTGTGGCAAGACATGCGCTTTTGTTGGCTGCGATGCCCTGACCCCTAGCGACAGGCCTGCTGTCGCTAGGGGTCTTTTGGTCAAATCGCCATGCAAAGCCGCAAAGCGTCGTAAATTGCGGCATGGGTGTTTCGCGCCTCAACCGCATCGCCGATCCGGAAAAGTTGGAAACCTTTGGGGCCAGTGGCGAGGGTTTGCTGCGTACCGGCGATAAGGGCTTCGTAATCAACTGCACCAAGGTTGGCCGATTGTGGTTTGAGGGCAAAGTACAGATCGGCAAGCGGTTGGGTGCCGTGATTGACGACGATCTGATCATAGATTTGGGTCTTGGCAAGCTTCATATAGTCTGAGCCAATGGTGGCCTTGAGGCGATTGCCATCTTTTTCGACTCCGGTCAGCCGATGGGTAACGGTGAAGGTGGTGTCGCGGTCTTGTAGGGCGCGCATATAGGGCACAAGGTTCATCGCCATAACCTCGGGCGCAAATGTGCGGTCACGGGTCATCACTTCGACATGCGAGCCGGATTCCGCGATCAACTGCGCGGCTTGCAACGCGGTATGGTCGCCTGCGTCATCATAGAGCAACACGTTGGAACCGGGCTTGGTGTCGCCAGAAAGGATATCCCATGCCGAAACTGTCAGATCGTTGCCAAAGGCGAGAATGTCTTTTTCCGGCATCCCGCCCGTTGCCACAATCACCACATCCGGGGACAGCGCCATTACATCGGGGGCCTCGGCCCAGGTGTTGAAGCGGAACTCGACCCCGCGGGCGGCACATTGGGCCATGCGCCAGTCGATGATGCCGATCATTTCGGCGCGGCGTTTGGTTTGCGAGGTTAGCCGCACCTGACCGCCGGGGTTCGCTGCGGCCTCGAAAACGGTGACATGATGACCGCGTTCTGCCGAGACGCGGGCGGCTTCAAGCCCTGCCGGTCCGGCGCCGATGATCACAACACGGCGCTTTATGTTGGCCGGGGCGATGGTGTGCGGCATGGTTTCTTCGCGGCCGGTTGCGGGATTGTGAATACATAGGGCCATGCCGCCTTGATAGATACGGTCAAGGCAATAGTTGCCGCCGACGCAGGGGCGGATATCGTCTTCGCGGCCTTCGATGATTTTTCGAACCACATGCGGATCGGCCATATGGGCGCGGGTCATACCAACCATATCAAGCTGCCCCGACTGGATGGCATAGCGTGCCGTGGCGACATCGGGGATACGGGCGGCGTGGAAAGTGGGCATGCCGACTTCGGCCCGGATTCGGCCCGCGAAATCAAGGTGGGGGGCCGATTTCATCCCCTGAATCGGGATAACATCGGTCATCGCAGGATCAGTGTGGATACGGCCCTTGATGATGTTGAGGAAATCGACATTCCCAGAGTCGCGGAACATCTTCCCAATGGCAACGCCTTCGTCGGCGTCGATTCCGCCTGCTTCGCCCTCATCCGCCGTATAACGCACGCCGATCAGGAAATTAGCTCCCACGCGTTTACGGCAGGCTGCAATCACCTCAAGCGAGAAACGCGCGCGGTTTTCCAAGGAGCCGCCATAGGGTGCGGGCAAGCTGTTGGTGAAGGGCGACATGAACTGGTCCATCAAATGGCCGTAGCATTCCAGCTCGATCCCATCGAGGCCGGCTTCTTTCATCCGCTCGGCGGCATCAGCGTAGTCGGCGATGATGCGGGTGATGTCCCAGTCTTCGATGATTTTGGGGAAGGCACGGTGGCTAGGTTCGCGAGAGGCGGAAGCTGAAACTGTGGGCAGCCAATCACCCTTGTCCCAGCGGGTGCGACGGCCAAGGTGGGTAAGTTGGATCATCACCGCAGCACCCGCCTCGTGGCAATCATCGGTGAGTCTCTTCATCCAGCCCACGACCTCATCCTTGTAGGCAAGGATGTTGTTGAACACCGGCGGGCTGTCTTTGGATACTGCCGCCGAGCCTGCGGTCATGGTCAGCGCAACACCCGCTTTGGCGCGCTCCAGGTGATACAGACGGTAGCGGTCCTTGGGCATTCCATCTTCGGGATAAGCCGGTTCGTGACTCGTCGTCATGATCCGGTTACGCAAAGTAAGGTGTTTTAGCTGATAGGGTTGCAAAAGCGGATCGTTTGACATTTTGGACTCCGATGTTTTGGGCAGAGTATTCCGCCTCAAGATTCTGTCAAACAGAAAACCGACACCTGTGTCGATTTTCGCGCCGCTTTGGTTGCAAACCGAACTTTCGCAGCCTAGTCTAATGTGATGGATGCTCATACTATATCTGATCGAGGTTGGCGTGGCTCGACCGATGGCTGGCTGGACGCGGCCTATGAACTGCTGGTCGAGAGCGGTGTGGAGGCGGTGAAAGTTATGCCACTTGCTGCACGCCTCGGGGTTTCACGGACGAGCTTTTACCATCATTTCAAAGACCGGGAGGCCCTGCTGCTTGGATTGATAGATCGCTGGAAAGGGCAAAATACGGCCAATCTTATTTCTCAGAGCAAAATCGGCGCTGCAACAGTTTCCGAAGCCATGCTGCACGTTATCGACTGCTGGATCACGCATGATTTGTTCGATAGCAAAATGGAATTTGCTATTCGAACATGGGCACTGACCGATCCCAACTTGGCGACAATACTGGCGGAAACTGATGAGCAGCGGATTTCAGCGTTGTGTGACATGTTTGATCGCTTTGACTTTGCTCCAATGGAAGCGCGATTGCGTTCCCAAACCGTCTATCTGACACAAGTTGGCTATATCTCGATGCGAACCGAAGAGCCCTTGAGTCTGCGGTTAGAACGGATCCCTGAATACGTGCGTATTTTCACTGGCCGAGCGGCCGATCCACTAGAACTTCAGGCCTTTCGTGACCGTCATGCTGAGGGTAACGCGAAAAACAAGCCCCAGAGCGGCTTAAATTTAGAGTGATACGATCCAGAATTGATCCGATATAGAGGAACTGAGACTCAAAACCCGGTCGACCCAGTGATCAGGACAATATTTGAAGGTAAAAGCGGTGTTTTGGGCGAATACATAGTATGGGGGGTGCGTCGGATGCGCGGGACTCAGGTGCTCGACTGTTGAATGTCGCTTGAGAGGGTGAAAGCGGGTTACACGGCAAAACGTTCGCGGCTCGGCAGAAAAGCTCAGTTCGATCTGTAGAGTTTGACTGCTTGTTCAACGTTGACCCTGCCTCACCTGACGGTTAAGCGACCAAAACCTCATCACGGATGGAGCATCCTTTGACGATCCACCTTTACTCAAACGATTTGCCGGACGGTCTTTTGTTGGGACCTATTGTTGCTATTGATACTGAAACTATGGGCCTTGATCCGCGCCGGGATCGACTGTGTCTTGTGCAATTATCGTCAGGCGACGGCAATGCGCATCTGGTGCAGATATCCAAGGGGCAGATCGCTGCTCCAAACCTGACCAAGCTCTTGACTGACCCGCAGGTAACAAAACTTTTCCACTTTGGTCGTTTCGATGTTGCTGCCCTGCAAAAGGCTTTTGGTATTTCGACCGCCCCGGTCTGGTGTACCAAAATAGCGTCAAAATTGATCCGAACCTATACGGATCGCCACGGCTTGAAATATCTACTGCAAGACTACGTCGGGGTGGACGTCTCCAAGGCGCAGCAAACCTCGGATTGGGGGGCAGCGCGACTGACGGATGCCCAGCGAGAGTATGCGGCTTCGGATGTGCTGTATCTTCATAAGCTGAAAGACGCGCTTCAGGCTATTTTGATCCGCGAAAATCGCATGGAACTGGCGCAAAGATGTTTCGATTTCCTGCCTGCTCGGGCAGAATTGGATCTGCTGGGATGGGATGAGCCGAATGACATCTTCCACCATTGACCTGGTTGCAACCGGTCGCCGGGTAATCGCCCGTGAGGCCGAGGCACTGGCATTGCTGGGGGCAGCACTTGACGACAGCTTTGCCCGAGCGGTGGAACTAATCATGGTCGCGAAAGGCAGAGTCATTGTTACCGGAATGGGCAAATCCGGCCACATCGCGCGCAAAATCGCGGCGACATTTGCCAGCACTGGAACCCCGGCACATTTCGTTCATCCGGCCGAAGCAAGCCATGGCGATTTGGGGATGATTGCACGCGGAGACGTGGTGTTGGCGCTGTCCAATTCTGGTGAAACCGCCGAATTGGCCGATATCATCGGCCATTCCCGCCGCTATGGCATTGTTCTCATAGGAGTTTCTTGCAAGGCCGACTCTACCTTGTTGCGCCAATCTGACCTTGCGATCCTGTTGCCTGCCGCTGCCGAGGCCTGCGAAAAGGGCATTGTGCCGACCACTTCGACCACGATGACCTTGGCGCTGGGTGATGCCTTGGCTATCGCCCTCATGGAGCATCGCAAGTTCACTCCCGAGCATTTTCATCAATTCCACCCTGGCGGCAAGTTGGGGGCGAAACTGCTTAAGGTCCTCGACCTGATGCATTCAGGCGTGCCTTTGATTGCGTCAGCCGCTCCAATGAGCGAGGCGCTCTTGGTGATCAGCAAAAAGGGATTTGGGGTCGTGGGTGTCACCGATAGCATGGGCGCGCTGATCGGCATCATCACCGATGGCGACTTGCGCAGAAACATGGACGGCCTACTATCCTTGTCTGCGGCACAGGTCATGACACACAATCCTCGCACTATCGCACCCGAAGCGCTTGCCGAGGAAGCGGTGGCTTTGATGAATGACAGCAAAATCACCTGCCTTTTCGTTGCGCGGCAAGGTGGAATGGCCGAAGCCATCGGGATCCTGCACATCCATGATTGCTTGCGGGCGGGCTTGCTCTGATGGCTCCTGCGCAACGCGACAATGTCCATTCCCGTTTGGTCTCGGTGCTGAAAGTTGTGCTTCCATTGTTGGCATTGTCCATCATGTCGACGCTGTTTTTACTGTCACACCGGATCAACCCAGAGGACGCGATCCCCTACGCCAGCGTCGATGTCGCCGATCGTTTGCGAGAGCCACGCATGACCGGAGCAACCTATTCCGGGATGACCGAAGACGGATCCTCGATTTCTTTTAGCGCTTCGGAAGCCCGCCCCGAAACCGGTGGCAATGCCAAATTGAGCGGTGTCACTGGCACTTTGCAATCCCCAGACGGATCAAAGACGCAATTGGCCGCCCTTGCGATCCAGATCAACCAAGCCACTAACACGGCAATATTGATCAAAGACGTCGAAGTTACCACGTCAACCGGATATGTCATGCAGATGCCAGAGCTGACCATAGCATTGGATCGCACCGCTGCCCACTCTGACGGCCCGATCACGGCGCAAGCTCCGATGGGTCAACTTGTTGCAGGGGCCATGGAACTCACACGGATCGAGGGGAATGGCGATGCATATCTTCTTGTTTTCAACGAGCGCGTGCGCCTGCTATACCAGCCAAAGAAGTGAAGGACCAAATGCAATGACTCTCTTTCGCACCGCCCTTTTCGTCACGTGCCTCCTGATTTCCAGCATCCCGGCGGCCTATGCCGAAGGAACCAGCGTGGCCTTTGGCGGCATAAAAGCCGACACAACCTTGCCTGTCGAAGTAACCGCCGACAGCCTTACGGTCAATCAGGCAGATGGAAATGCTGTATTTTCCGGGAATGTTCTGGTGACACAAGGCGAGATGCGGATGACCGCCGCTGAAATCACCGTCGAATATCAAGAGGGCGGCAAAGGTATAAAAACGCTGCATGCCACTGGCAAAGTGCTGTTGGTCAGTGCGGCCGATGCAGTTGAGGCGGAGAATGCTGTCTACACCATTGCAAGTGGCCAAGTCCTGTTGACAGGCTCTGTTCTGCTCACACAAGGGCAGGCCACGATCTCCGGCCAGGAAATGCTGGTTGATTTGAAATCCGGCACGGGCAAGATGTTGGGAAGAGTTACGACGACCTTTGTTCCGGGTAAAAAGGGATGAACGACACGTCCCCCGTTCCGCACAAAGCCCCCATAGATTTGTCAATTTCAAGTGATGGTTCGGGGCTGAGCGTGCGAAATCTTCGTAAAAGCTATAAACGCCGCGTCGTCATCCGTGATTTTTCACTCCAGCTCAATCGTGGTGAAGTGGTCGCTCTCTTGGGGCCAAACGGCTGCGGAAAGACCACCTGCTTTTATTCGATCGCTGGCATCGTCACCCCAGAAAGCGGACAGGTGATGATAGATGGCCGAGATGTGACCGCACTTCCAATGTATCGCCGTGCGAGACTGGGAATCGGCTATCTTCCGCAAGAAGTGTCCATTTTCCGAGGGCTGTCAGTTGAAGATAACATTCTCGCTGTTTTGGAAATTTGTGAAAAGGACAACCACAAGCGCCGCGAGCGTCTGGAAGAGTTGTTGGGCGATTTCTCGATCACCCATTTGCGGCGGGCACCGGCACTTGCCCTATCAGGAGGGGAACGGCGGCGTGTTGAAATTGCACGTTGTCTGGCCGCTGATCCAAAATTCTTGTTGCTGGATGAGCCCTTCGCGGGAGTTGATCCAATAGCTGTCGCTGAAATCCGCCATTTGGTGCATGATCTAAAGTCGCGCGGAATCGGCGTGCTGATTACGGATCACAATGTTCGTGAGACCTTGGACATTGTTGATCGCGCGTACATCCTGCACGATGGAGTCGTATTGAAATCTGGCACGACAGACGAAGTTGTGCGTGATGAAATGGTGCGTCGTGTCTATTTGGGCGAAAACTTCCACATCAACTAACCCAGGAATGAAACTATCCTGTAAGTACAGTTGACAAGCCCCCTGTATCATCCCCAAATGTAAAGGATGCGAGCGAAGAACGCCCTTCTAGTCCAAACCGAAGCGGCCAATGTAAGGCCCCGCATATCTCGGGGTCTGTGCTCGCTAACCTGTTATAAACGAAGACGAGTCAATCCTGCCGTGCATTGCGGCAATTGTGACCAAACGCGCTAAGGAGGCATCATGCGCTATCAGATCAGCGGAAAACAGATCGACATCGGAGAGGCCCTTCAGACCCACGTCAAGGCCGAACTTGGCGAGGTCGTTGAGAAATATGCCCAGCGCCCGACCGAGGCCGTTGTGGTCTTTTCCCGATCTGCTCACGAGCATGTCTGTGAAACGGTAATTCATTTGTCCACAGGTTTGACCGCTCATGCAAAGGGCCATGCGCCCGAGATATATGCCGCTTTTGAATCGTGCCGTGAAAAGATGGACAAGCAGTTGCGGCGCTACAAAAGGCGTATCCGTGATCACCACCGTGATCGGGTTGCGCCGGTCGAGTTCGGGAATGGATCGTCCTATATTCTGGCACCCAGTGAAGAGCCCGAAGATGAGCAAACCGGCCCAATCGAACCCATTATTATTGCTGAAATGGAGACAAAGGTTCCAGCAATTACCGTTGGCGAAGCCGTGATGCAGCTAGAACTCGGCGGCCAACGCATGTTGGTTTTCCGCAATGAGGGGCACGGAGGCGTAAATGTAGTTTACCGTCGCGATGACGGGAACATTGGTTGGATTGACCCGCGGAATAGTAAGTAGACTTGCTCGGACGGGCGCAGGAATGGGTGCGGGAATGGATCTGTCCAAATTGCTTTCTCCCGGTGCCGTCCGGTTTATGGGGCAAATGCCAAGTAAAAAGCGCCTCTTCCAAGAGTTGGGAGAGGTCGCCGTTGCGACCTATGGAGTTTCAGCTGCCGAAGTGATCGATGGACTGTTGGAGCGCGAAAGTCTTGTTTCGACCGGAGTCGGCAATGGAATAGCATTACCACATGCGCGGCTTGATGGCCTAGATGGGATGATGGGCCTTTTTATTAGACTCGAGCGTCCACTTGACTATGAGAGTGTTGATAGGCTGCCGGTCGATTTGGTTTTCAGTCTGATCACACCGAAAGACTCTGGTGTTGACCACTTAAAAGCACTTGCGTTGGTGTCGCGGACGATGCGTGATCCGAAGACTTGTGCCAAACTGAGAGCCAATACTGATCCAGGGAAGCTCTATGCTATCTTAACGGAGCCGCGAACTCTCGGCGCGTC
>CBDUEF010000068.1:0-9856 GCA_965366095.1 uncultured Cypionkella sp.
TCCTGCGCCCCATTGATCGGCACCGTATCCAAGCGGCAGCCCAAAGCATTGGCCACCGCCTCGGCATCCTCAAGCGAGGATTGCGAGGTATAGCGCGAGGGCAGCATCACACAGCGGACATTTTGCGGGCCAATAGCATCGGCGGCAATGGTGGCGACAATCGCCGAATCAATCCCGCCTGACAGGCCAAGCAGCACCTTCTTGAACCCGGTTTTGCCCAGATAATCGCGCACAGACATCACCATGGCGGTGTAGTCGGCCTCATAGGAATTGGGGATCAGCGCCATGGGCCCCGGCTCTGCCCGCCAGCCATTCGGGCCTTCGACAAACTCGATCTCGGTGAAACAAGCCTCAAACTGCGGCAATTGCGCCATCAGCACGCCGCCGGGGTTCAAGACGAAAGACGCGCCGTCAAACACCTGATCATCCTGCCCGCCGATCATGTTCAGATAGACCAAGGGCAAGCCGGTTTCGATCACCCGCGATACCATCAGATGCGTGCGCACCGCCGGTTTGCCGCGATGATAGGGCGAGCCATTGGGCACCAGCAAAATCTGCGCGCCGCTTTCCTCCAGCGTCTCACAAACCTCGGAATGCCAGGCGTCCTCACAAATCGGCGATCCGATGCGCAATGGCCCCACCCGATAAGGCCCCTGCGGCGGGGCCGAGGCAAAAACCCGCTTTTCGTCAAACACCCCGTCATTGGGCAGATCATGTTTCAGGATCACCGCATCAATCTTGCCCTGCTGCAAGATGTAATAGGCGTTGTAGATCTTGCCATCCTTGCTGTGGGGCGCCCCGATCCCCATCGCCGGGCCATCAATCAGCCTTGCTGCCAGTGCCGCCACCGCATCCATCGCCGCGGCCACAAAGACCGGTTTCAGCACCATATCCTGCGTTTGATAGCCGGTCACAAACATCTCGGTCAGCGCAACCATATCCGCGCCCGATGCCTTGGCCTTTTCCCATGCCGCAAAGGCCTGCGCACAATTGGCCGCAATTGCCCCAACTGTGGGGTTCAATTGCGCCAGCATCAGTCGAAAGCGAGCGGCCATCGGGGCCTCCATTGTGATTGTCTGGCAAGGTATTAACAGGTTCCCCGGCAAGCGAAAGCCTTCGCCCGCCAACTCAGGGCAGACTGCCTTGTCAGGCCGGGGCCAGAACCGCTAGGGTAGGGTCGAATTACGGCGCAAAAGGGCGGTGAACTCACATGAGGCGGTTCAGCATTTTCTTAGCAGGCGGTTTGGCAGCGGCGTTCGCCTCTGGGGCATTGGCCCAAGACATCATCACCAAGAAATACGATGATGGCTCTGTCTATGAGGGCAGCTTTGTGAACGGCCTTCAGGAAGGCACCGGCACATATCGCCTGCCCAATGGCTATGAATATAGCGGCGATTGGGTGGCCGGGGTGATCAGTGGCAAGGGCAAGGCGCATTTCCCAAACGGTTCGGTTTATGAGGGCCAATTTGTCAGCGGCAAACCCGAAGGTCAGGGCACGATCACCTTTGCCAATGGCGGAACCTATACCGGCGATTGGACCAATGGCGAGATGACAGGCAGCGGCAAAGTGACCTATGCCAATGGCGCCGTTTATGACGGGGCGTTGCTTGCAGGCAAGCACCACGGCAAGGGCATTTTGGTCGATGCCGATGGCAATCGCTATGAAGGCGATTGGGTTGATGGAAACATGCAGGGCAAGGGCAAGTTCACCTATTCTGATGGAACGACATATGACGGCGATTTTGCCGGTGGTGAGCGTTCTGGCAAGGGCACATTGATCCTTCCCGATGGCCTGACCTATGTAGGCGACTGGAAGTCAGGACAAACCAACGGCACAGGCAAGCTGACCCAGCCGAATGGCGACAGCTATCAAGGCCCCTTTGTCGATGGTCAGCGCTCGGGCGACGGCAAGATCACCTTTGCCAATGGCGACAGCTATTCCGGCGGGTTTCTGGCCGACAAGCGGAGCGGCAAAGGGATTTTCACGGCCAAGGACGGCACCATCTATGAGGGCGACTGGGTCGCCGGGCAGATGCAGGGGATGGGCAAGATGACCTATCCCAATGGGGATATCTATTCCGGCGGCTTTGTTGCGGATCAGCAGGACGGCAATGGAAAGATCGCCTATGCCGACGGATCGACCTATGATGGCGATTGGAAAGCCGGGGCCATCAGCGGCAGCGGCAAAGCGGTTTACGCCAATGGGGCCAGCTATGGAGGTATGCTGGCGAATGCCCTGCCCGACGGCAAAGGTGCCATGACCTATGCCGATGGCTTTCACTATGAAGGCGATTGGAAAGCGGGAAAGCGTGAAGGCACAGGAACCGCAACCTGGGCAGATGGCACCACCTACACGGGCATGTTCAAGAACGGCTTGCGGGACGGTAAGGGGAAACTCGTTCAACCCGACGGTTTCAGCTATGAGGGCGACTGGGCAGCCGGTGAGATGACCGGCCAGGGGATTGCCCTATACCCCGGAGGCGATCGCTTTGAGGGCGGCTTTGTTGCGGGCAAGCGCGAAGGGCTGGGTCTTTTGACCTATTCCAATGGCAAAACAGCCAATGGCACCTGGACCAAGGGCATCTTGACCGCCCCTGCCCCCGAACAAGCGCCCGATGCCACCGCCCCGGCCAATTGACGCAGCCAAGCGCTACCAAGGGATTGGCAGGCCTTGCCAATCCACGAAACAGCCTGATTGCGCCGGGGTCACCTCGTCCAAAACGCGCAGCAGATTGCGCGCGGCCTCTTGTGGAGTGCGCTTTGGATGGCCAGTGGTATAGCCGAGGGTCAATTCCGTCTCCACAGTGCCGGGATGCAGACAGGCCAACACCGCCAAAGGATGGCTGCGCGCCACTTCGATGGATGCAGTATGGATGATTTGGTTCACAGCCGCCTTTGCCGCACGATAGGAATACCAACCGCCCAGAGCATTGTCGCCAATCGAGCCCACCCGTGCCGACAAAACCCCGATCCGCGCTTCACGATCCTTGGGCAACAGCCTGATCGCATGTTTCACGACCAAAGCAGGGCCAATCGCATTCAGCGCAAATTGCGCCGCCATCGCGTCAGCCGTGATCGCCCGCAACGCCTTTTCCGGTCTCGCACCGCCAATTTCCAACGCCCCTGTCGCCACAAAGACCAGATCGAATTGGCCAGATACCCCTTGCATCACCCGCGCGACAGACCCCTCATCCGTCACATCCAACCCATCCTCGCGCCGCGACAGCCCGACAACCTCACCGCGAAGCGCCAAAACTTCAACCAGCGCCGCACCGATGCCGCCCGACGCCCCGATCACCAATGACCGCATGTTTTTCCTCCTCGATTTTTCCAAAATCTAGGGCGATCAGCTGCCTTCGCCATTGCACTTTGCAAAAAATACTCCCGCCGGAGGCCCGCCGCCGCATCCTGCCCTGCGCCCGAAAGAAAACCTGACGCCGCCCCAAGCCCCAAAGCCGGCGCGCGGCGGCTCGATGCCGCCCAAGCCGGCCACTCTTTTTGGTGAGTTTCCGCTTCCCTTCGGCAATTTCCTCCGTATAGTCGCCATCATGAAACGCAACACCACCCTCCCCACGACCCAGGCCGCGCCCAACGCGCTGCGCGTTCGTGGGCTGCTTCTCCTTAGCCGCTTCTGAGCGTGCCCTTGGGTGCGACCGCTCGGAAGTGACCAGCGCCCAAAGGAAAAGCCACGAAATCCAAGGAATAGCAGATATGACCGACAAATCCTCGCAACCGCGCGTGATAATCTTCGACACCACCCTGAGGGATGGCGAACAATCCCCCGGTGCCACCATGACCCATGATGAAAAGCTGGAGATTGCCAGCCTCTTGGACGAAATGGGCGTCGATGTGATCGAGGCAGGCTTTCCCATCGCCTCCGAAGGCGATTTCGCCGCCGTGGCCGGAATTTCGGCCCAAGCCAAAACCTCCACCATCTGCGGGCTGGCGCGGGCCAATTACAAAGACATTGACCGCTGCTGGGAGGCGGTGAAATCCGCGAAATCGCCGCGTATCCATACCTTTATCGGCACCTCACCGCTGCACCGCGCCATTCCCAACCTGACTATGGACGAGATGGCCCAGCGCATCCATGACACCGTAACCCATGCCCGCAACCTGTGCGATAATGTGCAATGGTCACCGATGGATGCCACCCGCACCGAACATGATTACCTCTGCCGTGTGGTCGAAATCGCCATCAAGGCCGGGGCCACCACCATCAACATTCCTGATACCGTCGGTTACACCGCGCCGCGCGAATCCGCCGATCTGATCCGCATGTTGCTGGAACGCGTGCCGGGGGCTGACAGCATCATTTTCGCCACCCACTGCCACAATGATCTGGGCATGGCCACCGCCAATGCCTTGGCGGCGGTTGAAGCGGGCGCGCGCCAGATTGAATGCACAATCAACGGCTTGGGCGAACGCGCGGGCAATACCGCTCTGGAAGAGGTGGTGATGGCGATGAAGGTCAGGAATGACATCATGCCGTTCCAGACCCGGATCGACACCACCAAAATCATGAACCTGTCGCGCCGCGTGGCCGCAGTTTCGGGCTTTGCGGTGCAGTTCAACAAGGCCATCGTCGGCAAGAACGCCTTTTTGCACGAATCCGGTATCCATCAGGACGGCGTGCTGAAAAACGTCGAAACCTTCGAGATCATGCGCCCTGAAGACATCGGCCTGCACCAGAAAAACATCGCCATGGGCAAGCACTCAGGCCGCGCCGCCTTGCGCTCCAAGCTGAAAGAGATGGGGTTCGATCTGGCCGATAACCAGCTCAACGATGTCTTTGTGCGCTTCAAGGCCTTGGCCGACCGCAAGAAAGAGGTCTATGACGAAGACCTGATTGCGCTGGTGGCCGATGAGGCGACGATGGACGCCCATGACCATATGCAGGTGAAACGCCTGCGCGTGGTCTGCGGCACCGATGGCCCGCAAGAGGCCGAGTTAACGCTGACGATCGACGGCACCGATCACTCGATTGATGCCACCGGCGACGGCCCGGTGGATGCGGCCTTCAACGCGGTTAAAATGCTGTTTCCCCACACTGCCCGCCTGCAACTCTATCAGGTTTCCGCCGTCACCGAAGGCACCGATGCCCAAGCAACGGTTTCGGTGCGGATGGAGGAAGAGGGCCGCATCGTCACCGGTCAATCGGCCGATACCGATACCATCGTCGCCAGCGTCAAGGCCTATGTCAACGCGCTCAACAAGCTGATCGTGCGGCGGCAAAAATCGCCTTTGGGCGAGGATGTGAAGACGGTTTCATATCACCGCTCATAGCGCGTTCAAACCATTGGACACCTGCAACCGGCAGGGCAGCAGTTTCGACCGCCGGGGCTGGCAACATCTGAGGAAATTCGGCTGTTGCCAGCCCCGCCCGGATCACAAGACCTGAAAGCTGACGCCAACAAACAGTAGGCGGTGACCATCCGGCGAGAAGGTGGCGTTGACATCCATTCCGTAAGGCACCATGGCCATGATCCTGCCCAGCCCACGGGTCGGAAATTTCGGCCCATCTTGGCGCAACGACCAGTAGCCGGTCACGCGGAGGCTGCGATCCTCTTCAACATAGGGGTTCATCGGGTTGAAATTGTCTTCTGACAAGCTGAACCCTTGCGCTTTTGCAAAGGCGGTAAAGTCCGCCATGCCATTCGGCAGGCCCGAGATAACGCGGAACAGACAAACCTCTGCCTCCTCGGCCAAGGCAATCCGCTCCCAGTCGAGGTGGGCCAAACCTTCGGCAGTTGCGGGGTTTGCCCCCGCGTGAATGCAAGAGGCGCGGTCGGGAAACCGCCACAGCGCCAGTCGATACGAGGCGGTCATCGGACGGGCATATTTCGTGCCGTCATATTCTCGTTCAAACGGCGGAGTGCCCGGGTCGGGGGGCGTATACCAAAGAAAGGCAAGAACCACCGCTTTGTACAGGGCCTGAACCGTCTGCCACGCCATAAAGGCCAAAGCTGCGAACCCAAACAGACGGGCAAGTTTGTTGGGCAGAACCAGACCCGCGCGCGCCTGACGTCGCTCAGCTATATGCCAACAAAGAACGGTCAGCGCTATGGCGGGCCAGAAAACAAGATAGCTCCAGTCGGTTCTGGTCACGATGACAAAAAGTGGCATGCTGCAGGCCGCCAGAATTATCCATGCCCAAAGCGGATGCGGCGTCGGGATCGGCTTCTTGACATGTTTCACCAGCGCCACCACGGCGGCAATCGCCAGACAGGGCAAGGCGATGATGCCGAGTAGAAAGGAGCCCATCAAAAAGCCCGACCAATTTGGCGGGTCTGCCGCTGTGTCGGCAAATGCGGGCAGTGCCGCGATCAGCAAAATTAGGGCCGTGCGGGCCATGTGGGCGCAGATGCGCAAATTGAATCGTGTCACGCGATTTTCATCTCTTGCAGCGTATTTGCCCCATCGACCACCAGCATCGCTCCATTGACATAGGCGGCCTCACGCGAGGCCAGAAACAGCGCGCAGGCGGCGACCTCTTCAGGGGTGCCGGGGCGGCCTGCGGGGGTGGCTTTTCCGGCTTTGATTTCGCGGGCGGATGAAGATGCCGTTTCGATCCAGCCGGGAAGGACGGCGTTGCAGGTGATCCCCTCGCGGCCATATTCCAGCGCCACCGCGCGGGTCATGCCGGTGATGGCGGCCTTGGCGGTGGCATAGCCCGAAGAGCCGTCAATCGTCACCATCGGCCCCGTGACCGAGGCGATGTTGACGATCCGGCCATAGCGCGCGGCCTGCATCGCGGGCAAAGCGGCGCGGGTGCAATGAAAGGTCACGCCGATGTTCAACCCCATGTGATGCGCCCAGTCGGCATCCGACAGCCCGCCCAGACGCGCGCGCTTGACCCGTTTGCCGCTTTGCACCATTCCCGCATTGTTCACCAGAATGCCCACCGGTCCAAGCCGGGTTTCCACCGCGCCAAACAACCCTGCCACCTGATCGGGCAGGGTCAGATCGGCGATATGGCCCATACAACCCAATTCGGCGGCCCGATCAAATATACGCGAGGTGGTGGAGGTGATGCACAGCTTTGCCCCGGCCTCTGCCAAGGCCTTTGCAATGGCAAAGCCAATGCCGCCGGGGCTCCCTGCCCCGGTGACCACTGCGACACGCCCCTTGTAATCAAACATGATGTCTCTCCTCGATTTTCATCAGCTTCTCCTGATATTCCCCGCAAGGCACCAAAAAAATTGCGCCCTTTCTCACGAAACGGCGGAAAGGTGCAGCGCCGCCGCCCTGACCCTTCCCCCCGTGCCGATCGGGCCTTATATGAAACTGCCCGCCCCACAGATGTGAGTCGCAGGCCCGTTTTCTTTTGTCGATCAAGGACACTTGCACCATGTCTATCCTTTCCAGTCTCTTTTCGTCAGACATGGCGATTGATCTCGGCACCGCCAACACGCTTGTCTATGTGCGCGGCAAGGGCATCGTTCTGAACGAGCCTTCGGTCGTGGCCTATCATGTCAAGGATGGCAAAAAGCAGGTTCTGGCGGTGGGCGAGGACGCGAAACTGATGCTGGGCCGCACGCCGGGCAGCATCGAGGCCATTCGCCCAATGCGCGACGGGGTGATCGCGGATTTCGACACCGCCGAGGAAATGATCAAGCATTTCATCCGCAAGGTTCACAAACGCACGACCTTCTCCAAGCCCAAGATCATCGTTTGCGTGCCGCATGGCGCGACCCCGGTGGAGAAACGCGCGATCCGTCAATCGGTTCTATCAGCAGGCGCGCGCCGGGCGGGTCTGATTGCCGAACCGATTGCGGCGGCGATTGGCGCGGGGATGCCGATCACCGATCCTACCGGCAACATGGTGGTCGATATCGGCGGCGGCACCACCGAGGTGGCCGTGCTGTCGCTGGGCGATATCGTCTACGCGCGTTCGGTCCGCGTGGGCGGCGACCGGATGGATGAGGCTATCATCAATTATCTGCGCCGCCATCAAAACCTGTTGATCGGCGAATCCACCGCCGAGCGGATCAAGACCAGCATCGGCACCGCGCGGATGCCCGATGACGGGCGCGGCTCCAGCATGACCATTCGTGGCCGCGATCTGTTGAACGGTGTGCCCAAGGAAACCGAGATCAATCAGGCGCAGGTGGCCGAGGCTTTGTCCGAACCCGTGCAGCAGATTTGTGACGCCGTCATGCAGGCGCTGGAAACCACGCCGCCCGATCTGGCCGCCGATATCGTTGACCGGGGCGTTATGCTGACGGGCGGCGGGGCGCTGTTGGGTGATCTGGACCTGTCGCTGCGCGAGCAAACCGGCTTGTCGATCACCGTCGCCAATGAGCCGCTGAATTGCGTGGCCATGGGCACTGGCAAGGCGTTGGAGTTTGAAAAGCAACTGCGTCATGTGATCGACTACGATAGCTGATTTTCTGGTTTCGGACGCAATCGGCAAACAAGACAGGCCATAGATGGCAAGGTATCAAAGCGAGCGCGAAGATTTCTCCCGCCCCCTGCGCAGGGTTTTGGTGGGGCTGTTGGTATTGCTGCTTTTGGGCCTGTTTCTGTTGTGGCGCATCGACAGCCCAAGGGTAGAGCGGTTTCGCTCGGCCCTTATAGATCGCTTTGTGCCGTCTTTTGAATGGGCAATGGCCCCGGTGACCTGGGGGGTGGGGATCATCGATGATTTCCAATCCTATTCACGGCTTTATGAGCAAAACCAACAGCTTCGCGAAGAGTTGCGCCAGATGAAATCCTGGAAAGAGGCGGCGCTGCTTTTGGGGCAGAAGAACGCAAGGCTGCTGGATCTGAACCATGTCCGGCTTGATCCGATGCTGACCCATATCACCGGTGTGGTTTTGGCTGATTCTGGCAGCCCGTTTCGCCAATCAGTGCTGTTGAACGTGGGCGAGCGCGACGGCATCCGCGATGGCTGGGCCACGATGGATGGCATCGGTTTGGTTGGGCGGATTTCCGGCGTCGGGCGGCAGACCAGCCGGGTGATCTTGCTGACCGACAGCAACAGCAGGGTGCCGGTTACCGTGCAGCCCTCGGGCCAACGCGCGATTCTCTCCGGTGATAATTCCGCGATTCCTCCGCTCGATTTTCTTGAAAACGGTGATGAGGTGCGGCCCGGCGATCAGGTGTTCAGCTCGGGCGATGGTGGGGTATTTCCGGCCGGGCTGTTGGTGGGATCGGTGGTTTTGGGCACCGACAAGCGCCTGAGGGTTGATCTTGCGGCAGATTACCAGCGCCTTGATTTCCTGCGGGTCTTGCGAAGCCATGCGTTAGAGCCGATCACCGACGCTGGTGGTTTGGTTGCCTCGCCGCCGGTTCAGGGGCCTCCGCGTCCCCCGGCCACGCCTGAACCGGCGCCAGAGGGCAGCAATGGTTGATCCAGCCGCCCGCTCTGTCTTGTTGCACCGCGCGCTGTTCGTGGCCATCGCGCTGGTTTTGCTTTTCATTCGTTTGCTGCCGCTCAGCACGATTGCCGGGCATTTCCCGGGGCCGGATATTTTGCTGTGTTTTGTATTTGCCTGGACCATGCGACGCCCGGATTATCTTCCCCCGTGGCTGATCGCGAGTGTGGTTTTGCTGGAAGATATGCTGCTGATGCGCCCGCCAGGATTGTGGACAGCTTTGGTCTTGATGGGGTCAGAGTTTGTGCGCGCCCGGGTTGCGCTTACACGTGAGTTGAACTTTCTGGTGGAGTGGTTGCTGGTCGCGGGGTTGATGCTGGCCATGCTGCTGATCTATCGCACAGTGTTTGCGATCACGCTTCTGCCGCAGCCCAGTTTCGGCTTTGCCTTGGTGCAAGTGATCTGGTCAATCCTGTGTTATCCTGCCGTTGTCGCCCTGTCGCGGTTCGTGTTGGACCTGTATAAACCAGCGATGG
>CBDUEF010000069.1:0-9712 GCA_965366095.1 uncultured Cypionkella sp.
GTGCCGATGCCGGAAATTCAATTCCTGGCCTATCTGCACAATGCCGAGGATCAGATCAGGGGCGAGGCCGCGACCTTGCCGTTCTTCTCAAACGGTCAGTTCAGCAATCCGATGGTGCTGCGGATTGCCGGGCTGGGCTATCAAAAGGGCTTTGGCGGGCATTTCCACAATGACAATTCGGTGGCGGTGCTGCGCGATATTCCCGGCCTGATCCTTGCCTGTCCGTCGCATGGGGCCGACGCGGTCAAGATGTTGCGTGAATGTGTGCGGCTGGCGCGCGAGGAACAGCGGCTGGTGGTGTTTTTGGAACCCATCGCACTTTATCCTGCGCGCGATCTACACGGCGAGAAAGACGGCGGCTGGATGCGGCATTATCCTGCGCCGGGCGCAAGCATTGCCTTGGGCGAGGTTGGCGTGCAGGGCGATGGCACCGATCTGGCCATCGTTACCTTTGCCAACGGAAATTACCTGTCGCATCAGGCGCTTCCAGACATCGAGGCCGCTGGGATCAAGACCCGGATCATTGATCTGCGCTGGTTGTCGCCCCTGCCGGTTGAGGCGATGGTTGCGGCCGTCAAAGGGTGCAAACATGTGTTGATCGTCGATGAAACCCGCCACTCCGGTGGCGTGGCCGAGGCGCTGATGGCGGCATTGCATGAGGCAGGTGTTGCGAAAATGGCGAGGGTGACGTCAGAGGACAGCTTTATCGCCACGGGCCCGGCCTATGCCGCAACAATGCCCTCGGCGCAAAGCATTGCGATGGCTGCTAAATCCTTGGTGAAATCATGAAAACTGCCGTTCTGATCTGCCCCGGACGGGGCACCTATACCAAAACCGAGCTTGGCTCGCTGGCCCGGTTTCCTGACCGTGCTTTGCTTGCGCATTTCGATGCAAGGCGGCAGGCTTTGGGGCAGGAAACTCTGTCGGCGCTGGATGGTGCGTCCAGCTATTCGGTCTCGAAACACAGCCGGGGCGACAATGCCTCGGCACTGATCTATGCCTGCACCTATGGTGACAGGATCAGCCTGAAAGACATTGATATCGTTGCTGTTACTGGCAATTCGATGGGCTGGTATTCGGCACTTGCCTGCGCGGGCGCGCTGACGCCCGAACAGGGGTTTGAGGTGGTTAACACCATGGGCACCCTGATGCAGCAAAGCCTGATCGGCGGGCAGATCATCCATCCCTTTGTCGATGAGAACTGGCAGCCGATTGCCGGGCGCAAAGATCAGCTTTTGGCCATAGCCGCCGAAATTTCCACGCGCGTGGGCCATGTCCTGACCCTGTCGATTGATTTGGGTGGGCTTTTGGTACTGGCCGGAAATGAGGCCGGGCTGAAGGCGTTCGAGGCCATTGTGCCGCCCGAACAAGGGCGGTTTCCGATGCGGCTGTCCAACCACGCGGCTTTTCATACTGCTCTGCAAGCCCCGGTTGCCGCCGAGGGACGCGCAAAGTTGGGAGTCGATCTCTTTGGCCAGCCCAAACTGCCGTTGATTGACGGGCGCGGTGAGATATGGTGGCCGGGGGCCGTGCTTCCCGCTGCGTTGCGCGATTACACCTTGGGGCATCAGGTGGTGCAACCCTATGATTTCACTGCGGCAATCCGCACCGCCGCCCGCGAATTCGCACCTGATCTTTTCATTGTCACCGGCCCGGGCACCACTTTGGGCGGAGCCGTGGCACAATCGCTTATTCTGGCCGATTGGCGCGGGATGAAGGACAAGGCGGCATTTCAAGCACGACAGGCGGAAAACCCGATGCTGATTTCGATGGGCTTGCCGGAGCAGCGCAGGTTGGTGACCTGAAAATTCTCAGACCTTGGACATCGGCAGGCTGACCGCAGCATTCACAGCCTCGGGATCTGGCCCATCCAACAGCGGCGACAGCGACGCCAAGGTTTCCAGCCGTGCCCGGTCGGTGATGATCACGCGCTGACCATCAATCTTGCAACCATCCGGGGCCAAAGATTTCAACGCCCGCGACAGGTTTTCCGGCGTCATCCCCATATAGGACGCCAACAGCCGCTTTTCCACGCTGAGGGTAAAACCCGCCACATCGCCCAAAAGCCGCGACTGACGCAGCAGGTAGGCCGCGATCCGCTCGCGCGTGTTTCGCAATTTCAGGTTTTTGGTATGGCGCACAAGACCGCGATAGCAGGCGGCCAGTTCCTCGATGACATTCTTTGCAAACGCCGGGTCCTTCACCATCACCTCGCGCACGTCTTCCGCCGGAACCATCACAATTCGCGACGCCGATAGAGTGCGCGCCGACATCAGATAGGGGGCATCACGCACCGCTGCAGCAAGAATAAAGGTCGAAATCGGTCGCACCACCGCCATAGTCGCATCCCGGCCCAAGGCGTTGGCGTAGAGTTCGACCTGCCCTTGCACCACAATATGCAGGAAACTTGCGGGCAATCCTTCTTTGATCAGCACCACATGAGACGGAAATTGTTGATCATAGGCACCGCGCAGCAATTGGTTCAGCGCCACCTCACCCACGCCACGAAACAACGGCAAACGGCGCGCATCAGCTTGAATGAACCCTTGCACGACTCGCCTCCGGCATCACTTTGATTGATTTTATTTGGTGAGTATATTGATATTTATCAATCATAAAAAGGTATTTTATCAATCATCGGCTTGGTATTTTTCACGCATCACTTTGTCGTCGATCAAATTCGGTCGCTTTGCCCGGTCATTTCCGGTGCCCTTGATCCAAATCAACCCGTTCAATGCCCCAGTCTTGTGATGTCCCGCCATCACGAGGGAATTTCCCTTGTAAAAAACGGAGATGATGATGCTGTCCGGCAGTCAGGTTTCCAGGGCGGACCAGAACCGCGCCCTAACCCTTAGCACCATTGCGTTTACCGCGTGTTTTGCGGTGTGGACGATTTTTTCGATCATTGGCGTCGAGATCAAGAAAGAGTTGTCACTCAACGAATTCGAGTTCGGCCTTCTGGTTGCGACCCCGATTCTGAGCGGATCGCTGACCCGGTTGTTCTTGGGCGTTTGGACCGAGAAATACGGCGGGCGGCTGGTGTTTGGGGCCCAAATGATTTTGGCGGGCCTCGCCACCTGGGCGCTGACCTGGGCCACAACCTATACGATGTATCTTGTCGCTGCCCTCGGCGTTGGCCTTGCTGGCGGCTCGTTCATCATCGGGGTGGCCTATGTGTCGCGCTTTTATGGGCCGGGCAAGCAAGGCACGGCGCTAGGGATTTTTGGCGCGGGCAATGTCGGCGCGGCTGTCACCAAGTTTGTCGCCCCCTTCGTGATGGTGGCCTTTGGTTGGCACGGAGTTGCGCATGTTTGGGCCGCAGCTTTGGTTTTGATGGGCGTGGCCTTCTACCTCTTTGCGCAAGACGATCCGGAGTTGGTGGCCCGTCGCGCATCGGGCGTGAAAGCCCCCAGCCTTGCCGAGCAATTCGCGCCATTGAAGAACCTGCAAGTCTGGCGCTTTTCGCTGTATTACTTCTTCGTGTTCGGCGGCTTTGTCGCCTTGGCGCTGTGGCTGCCCCACTATCTGATTGACGTCTATTCGGTCGATGTGAAAACCGCGGGCATGTCGGCTGCAGCCTTCAGCCTTTCGGCCAGTATCTTCCGCGCCTATGGCGGCCATCTGAGCGACCGTTATGGCGCGCGCCGGGTGATGTACTGGACCTTTGGCTTCTCGTCGATCCTGTTGTTCATGCTGGCCTATCCGCCCACCAGCTATACGATTGCGTCGCGCAATGGCCCGATCCAGTTCTCGACAGAGATGGATATGGTTCCGATGGTTGCCACGCTCTTTGCGCTTGGGTTTTTCCTCAGCCTTGGCAAAGCCGCCGTCTACAAGCACATTCCGGTCTATTATCCCAAACACGTGGGCGCCGTGGGCGGCCTTGTCGGGATGATCGGCGGCCTTGGCGGCTTTATCCTGCCGATCATGTTTGGCGCGCTGCTGGATGTGACGGGCATCTACACAAGCTGCTTTATGCTGCTCTTCGTGATCGCTGTCGTCTCGCTGGGCTGGATGCATATGTCGATCCGCGCAATGGAACGCTCGGCCATCGGCGATCGTTTGGACCGCCTGCCTGAACTGCCCGAGATGCAGGAAATCCACGATCCCGAGGTAACGGTGATGCCCGCGACTTTGGTGGAATGGTATCCCGAAGATGCCGCTTTTTGGGCCGAAAAGGGCCGCAAGATCGCAAGGCGCAATTTGTGGCTGTCGATCCCGGCGCTGCTGTTGGCGTTTTCGGTCTGGATGGTGTGGTCGATGGTTATCGCCAAACTCCCCGCCATCGGTTTCGCCTTTACGCCTGAACAACTGTTCTGGCTGGCGGCTTTGCCGGGCCTGTCGGGTGCCACGCTACGGATATTCTACAGCTTTATGGTGCCGATCTTTGGCGGCCGTCTTTGGACGACACTGTCAACTGCCTCGCTGCTGCTGCCCGCCATGGGCATTGGCTATGCGGTGCAAAACCCTGAAACGCCCTATCTGATCTTTATCGTTCTTGCCCTGCTTTGCGGTCTTGGTGGCGGTAACTTTGCCTCGTCGATGGCCAATATCGCCTTCTTCTTTCCCAAATCGGAAAAGGGCAATGCGCTGGCGCTGAATGCGGGTCTGGGCAATCTCGGTGTGTCGGTCATGCAGTTTCTGGTGCCTTTGGTCATCACCATGGGCGTGTTTGGGGCCATGGGCGGGGATGCACAACCGCTGTCTGACGGCGGCAAGCTGTGGATGCAAAATGCGGGCTTTGTCTGGGTGCCGTTCATCTTGATTTCAACCATCGCGGCCTGGGTTGGGATGAACGATATCGCTGATGCCAAGGCCTCGTTCCGCGAACAGGCGGTGATCTTTGGCCGCTTTCATAACTGGATCATGTGCGTGCTCTACACCGGCACTTTCGGCAGTTTCATCGGCTATTCGGCAGGTTTCCCGCTGTTGACCAAACTGATGTTCCCCGAAGTGAATGCTCTGCAATATGTGTTCCTTGGGCCTTTGGTCGGCGCGCTTAGCCGGGCGGGCACGGGCTGGGTCAGTGACCGTTTCGGCGGTGGCCGGGTTACCTTCTGGACCTTTGCCGGCATGATTGCGGCCGTTGGTGGCGTGATCTTCTTCCTGCCGGTGGCCGGAGTTGGCGGCAGCTTTGCCGGGTTCTTCGCCTGCTTCATGGCGCTGTTCTTCTTGACCGGCGTTGGCAATGCCTCGACCTTCCAGATGATCCCCGCGATCATGCGCCAAGAAGTGCCGCGCCTGATGCCTGCCCTGTCGGGGGACGCCTTGCGCCGCCAGATCGAGCGTGAAAGCGCCGCCATCATCGCCTTTACCTCGGCAATTGCGGCTTACGGCGCGTTCTTCATCCCCAAGGCCTATGGATCCTCGATCCAACTGACCGGCGGGCCAATTGCAGCGCTCTGGGGCTTTCTGGCCTTTTATGTGCTCTGCCTTGTGCTGACCTGGGCCTACTACACCCGCGCAGGTGGGTTGCTTCATAAAGCCGAGCGTGGTGGCCCTGCCGCCGCTGCCCGCGCTTGATTAGAAAGGAAAAACCATGAGCCACCTTCTTGACCGGCTGAATTTCTTCAAGACCCTGCGCAAGGACACTTTCGCCGACGGCCACGGCCAGACCACGACGGAAAGCCGCGATTGGGAAAATACCTATCGCAGCCGCTGGCAGCACGACAAGATCGTGCGATCAACCCATGGGGTGAACTGCACCGGGTCGTGCAGTTGGAAGATCTATGTCAAATCCGGCATCGTGACTTGGGAAACCCAACAAACCGACTATCCGCGCACGCGGCCCGATCTGCCCAACCATGAGCCGCGCGGCTGCGCGCGGGGCGCGTCCTATTCCTGGTATCTCTACTCTGCCAACCGGGTGAAAACCCCGCTGGTGCGCGGGCGGCTGATGCGGCTTTGGCGCGAAAAGCGCCGCAGCATGTCGCCGGTGCAGGCTTGGACCTCGATCCAGGACGATCCCAAGGCGCGCTCGTCCTATGTCAAGACCCGCGGCAAGGGCGGGTTTGTGCGCGCAAGCTGGGATGAGGTGACCGAGATCACCGCCGCCGCAAACGCCTATACCACCAAGAAATATGGTCCCGACCGCGTATTCGGCTTCTCGCCAATCCCTGCGATGTCGATGGTGTCTTATGCCGCCGGCTCGCGCTATCTGTCGCTCTTGGGTGGCACCTGCATGTCGTTTTATGACTGGTATTGCGACCTGCCCCCCGCCTCGCCAATGACTTGGGGCGAGCAAACCGACGTGCCGGAAAGTGCCGATTGGTTCAACGCGGGCTATCTGATCCTTTGGGGCTCGAACGTGCCGCAAACCCGCACGCCGGACGCCCATTTCTACACCGAAGCCCGCTATCGCGGCACCAAATCGGCGGTGGTTTCGCCCGACTATTCCGAAGCCGCCAAGTTCGGCGACATCTGGCTGAATGCCAAACAGGGCAGCGATGCGGCGCTGGCCATGGCGATGGGCCATGTCATCCTGCGCGAGTTCCATCTGGATCGTCAGGTTGACTATTTCGACGAATACACCCGCCACTATACCGATTTCCCGCTGCTGGTGCGGCTGGAAGAAAAAGACGGCGGTCTTGTTCCGGGCAAAATGCTGCGGGCGGCGGATTTCGACGGCTCGCTTGGCCAATCCAACAATCCTGACTGGAAAACCGTCGGGATTGACGAGACCAGCGGCAAGATCGTGGTTCCCAATGGCTCGATCGGTTTCCGCTGGGGCGAAACCGGCAAGTGGAACCTTGAAGAAAAAGCTGATGGCACCCCTGCCCGGCTGAAGACCACCTTGATGTTGGATGGCGACAATGATGGCATGGCCGCCGTTGGCTTCCCCTATTTCGGCGGGCAGGCGACCAACGGCTGGGAGGTTTGCGAATTCCCTGATGTGCTGACCCGCAACATCCCGGTGAAGAAACTGACACTGGCCGATGGCAAAGAGGCCACGGTTTGCACGGTGTTTGATCTCTTTGCTGCCAACTACGGCCTTGATCGCGGCTTTGGCGGCGATTGGGTGACCTCATCCTATGACGAGGATATCCCCGGCACCCCGGCTTGGGCCGAACGCATCACCGGCGTGCGTCGTGACAAGATCATTCAAGTCGCCCGCGAATTCGCCTCGAATGCCGAAAAGACCACTGGCAAGTCGATGATAATTATCGGTGCCGGGATGAACCATTGGTATCACATGGACATGAGCTATCGCGGCGTCATCAACATGCTGGTGATGTGCGGTTGCGTTGGCCAATCGGGCGGTGGTTGGGCGCATTATGTGGGGCAAGAAAAGCTGCGCCCGCAAACCGGCTGGACGGCGCTGGCTTTTGCGCTCGATTGGTCGCGCCCGCCGCGCCATATGAACGCAACCAGCGCCTGGTATGCCCATACCGATCAGTGGCGCTATGAGACGATGACCAGTTCCGACATTCTGGCGCCCACCGCGCCGAAAGGCGATTGGAACGATCTGAGCATGATCGACTACAACATCCGCGCCGAGCGGATGGGCTGGCTGCCTTCTGCTCCTCAGTTGAAAACCAACCCGCTTGAGGTGGCCAAATCCGCCAAGGCGGCGGGAAAAGACATCCCCGCCTATGTGGCCGAGGAACTCAAGGCAGGCCGTCTGCAAATGTCTTGCGAAGACCCGGATGCGCCGGAAAACTGGCCGCGCAACCTGTTCATCTGGCGCTCGAACCTGCTGGGCTCGTCCGGCAAGGGGCATGAGTATTTCCTCAAACACCTACTGGGCACCGATCACGGCGTTCTGGGCAAGGATCTGGGCGAAGAGGGTCGTCAAAAGCCGATCGAGGCCGTCTGGCATGACAAGGCCCCCGAAGGGAAACTCGACCTTCTGGTGACGATAGATTTCAGAATGTCGACCACAGCCGTCTATGCCGATATCGTGCTGCCAACGGCTAGTTGGTATGAAAAGGACGATCTGAACACCTCGGACATGCACCCCTTCATCCACCCGCTGCAAGCGGCGGTGGATCCGGCCTACGAATCCAAATCCGACTGGGAAATTTTCAAGGCCATCGCCCATAAATTCTCGGAAATCGCGCCCGAGATTCTGGGTGTGGAAACCGACATCGTGCAGCATCCAATGCAGCATGACACCCCCGGCGAATTGGCGCAGGCCCATGTCCGCGATTGGAAGCGCGGCCAGTGCGATCTGATCCCCGGCAAGACCGCCCCCGCCTATATCGCGGTGGAACGCGACTATCCTAACCTTTACAACCGCTTCACCTCGCTTGGCCCATTGATGGACAAGATCGGCAATGGCGGCAAAGGCATTTCTTGGGATACCAAGACCGAGGTGCATCACCTCAAGGCTCTGAACGGCACCGTTCTCGAAGGCCCTTCCAAAGGCCTCGCCAAGATCGACACCGCGATTGACGCCTGCGAAGTAATCCTGATGCTGGCTCCCGAAACCAATGGCGAGGTTGCCGTCAAGGCTTGGGACGCGCTGTCCAAAGCCACCGGCATCAGCCACCGCCATCTGGCCGAGGTCAAGGAAGACGAGAAAATCCGCTTCCGCGATATTGCCGCCCAACCGCGCAAGATCATCTCGTCGCCCACCTGGTCGGGAATTGAGTCCGAAGAGGTCTGCTATAACGCGGGCTATACCAACGTGCATGAGTTGATCCCGTGGCGCACCCTGTCGGGCCGTCAGCAGCTTTACCAGGATCACGAATGGATGCTGGCCTTTGGCGAATTCTTTGTCGCTTGGCGTCCGCCGGTTGATCTTCGCACGATTTCGGCAGCAGCCACGCGCGAAATCGCGCCGCAGGAAAAGCATGTGGTGCTGAACTTTATCACGCCGCACCAGAAATGGGGCATCCACTCGACCTATTCCGACAACCTGATGATGCTGACGCTTAATCGCGGCGGTCCGGTGGTCTGGATCAGCGAGGTTGATGCGAAAGTGGCGGGGCTGGTCGACAACGATTGGGTCGAGGTGTTCAACACCAATGGCGTGCTGACCGCGCGCGCGGTGGTTTCGCAGCGCATGAAGGAAGGCACGCTCTTCATGTATCACGCGCAGGAAAAGATCGTGAACACCCCCGGCAGCCAGATCACCGGCAAACGCGGCGGGATTCACAACTCGGTCACTCGAACCGTGCTGAAACCTACGCATATGATCGGCGGCTATGCGCAACTGTCTTACGGCTTCAACTATTACGGAACCGTCGGCTGTAACCGCGATGAATTTGTGATCGTGCGCAAGATGAACAAGGTCGATTGGCTGGATCGCCCGGCGAAAGTGGAGGCAGCAGAATGAAGGTCCGCGCACAAATTGGCATGGTGTTGAACCTTGATAAATGTATCGGGTGCCACACCTGTTCCGTCACCTGCAAAAACGTCTGGACCAGCCGCGAAGGCGTTGAATACGCTTGGTTCAACAACGTCGAAACCAAACCCGGCATCGGCTATCCCAAGGATTGGGAGAACCAGAAGCGCTGGAATGGTGGCTGGGAGCGCTCGAAATCGGGCGGTTTGCAGCCCAAACAGGGCGGCAAATGGCGGATTCTGGCAAAGATTTTCGCCAACCCCGACCTGCCCGAGATCGACGATTTCTATGAACCCTTCGATTTTGACCATGACCACCTGAAATCGGCCCCAGAAATGGAGGCTTTCCCGACCGCCCGCCCCTATTCGAAAATCTCGGGCCAGCGGATGGAAAAGATTGAATGGGGCCCGAACTGGGAGGAAA
>CBDUEF010000070.1:0-9685 GCA_965366095.1 uncultured Cypionkella sp.
CAAGTGGGTTGCCCCGATGAAATTGCCTATCGGATTGGCTGGATTGACCGGGCCGGGCTGGCCGAGCGGGCCGATACCTTCAAAAAGAACGATTATGGCAAGTATTTGCTGGCCATTTTGGCCGAATAGGGCCGTTTTTGCAGTGTTAAGCTAAATTATCCGCATTTTTCGCTGGAATTGTTTCGAGATCATGCACAAAATCTGGGCTGGGCAATCGGGCCCGAAGTGCAGGATCGGAAACAGCTATGGTCCCTGGCATTGTCTTTTTCAGCGTGTTCGGCAGTTTGGCCGGATTGGCGTGGAGCCTGGCCTTCGGCCATGGGGTGATGGCCATGGTCGTGGCGTATCAGGTGTTTGGGCTCTTGTCGGCCCTGGCCTTTGTCAGCGTGGCAGAGTTTCGGCGGGTGTTGGCACAACGATTGTAAATGGCGCTATTCGGCCCGGTCATTGGCGGCGTTTGGGAAACATTGCCAAACAAGCGGTCAGCGCGCGAAAGCCAACCTCAAAGAGGCGTTGCTCCAGCCGGTCTTTCGGCAGGGTCGATCCGCTGGCAGCGAATCATAGCTGGTCCCAAATCCCCAGAAAAATAGCATATTCTACCTTCGGTTGTATACGCTGCAATTGCGTTTCTATTAAGGCGAAATGGCGGCAAAATATGAAGGTTAATGAGGTCTAAATATGGCCGCGACGCAGCGTTCCCTGTCGCCAAGTTCCCGTCAATTCGCGTAAAATGCCAAATGGGGGCGTGCTTTTGTGAGTGCGGCAAATGTTCTATATGGCTTTCTGCTTGATCACGATTTTGGCTGCGAGTCATCGCAGTCTGTCTGCTGGCATAGTCCGCAGCCATCATCGCCGCATACCGATTGTGGCTTGGTGAACAACAATGACAATGATTTTTCCCGGGTTTCGCAATGAAACCAGCGGTATGTCTGAGGCTGGCAAACCGCTGTTTGTTGCTGGCAATCCGAAGAATGGCTTTGGCGGTGATGCGTCGCCCAAACGCAGGGGCTTCTATCGCAACGGTCTGAAACGCGTGCTGGATGTTGCGGCCATTGTGATGGCTGCACCTGTGGTGGTGCCAGTGGTGGCGATTCTGGCGGCGCTGGTGGCGCGACGCGGTGGGTCACCGTTTTACACGCAGATGCGGGTCGGCCGGGGCGGCAAGCCGTTTCGGATGTGGAAGCTGCGCTCGATGGTTTGTGACGCGGATGCGCGGATGGAGGCCTATCTGGCCAGCAATCCGCAGGCGCGTCAGGAATGGGACAGCACGCAAAAGCTGCGCAACGATCCGCGGATCACAAGTTTCGGCCAATTTCTGCGCCGCTCGTCGCTGGATGAGTTGCCGCAGCTTTGGAACGTGTTTCGCGGCGATATGAGCCTTGTCGGCCCACGCCCGATGATGATCAGCCAGCAAGTGATGTATCCGGGCACCGCCTATTATGCGCTGCGTCCGGGGATCACCGGCTATTGGCAAACCGCTGGCCGCAGCCGCACCACCTTTGAGGCGCGGGCCGCGTTCGACAATGATTACGAGCGGGATCTGTCGTTTGGCGTTGATCTGAAACTTTTGGCCCGGACCATCGGCGTTGTGATGAATTGCACCGGGGTCTGACCTGCCGATTGGAATGACAAAATGCTGGGGTGGCGCGCCTTGGGCAGGGAAAGCCGCTGTCTGACGCAGCGCTAGGCGATGACCGTGGCCGCGATCACCATCAGCAGCGACGCTCCAACGGCCAGCACGGCAAAGCGGGGCAGGCCAAGGATGGGTTTGGTGGGATCATCCAACAGTTTCATCACCCCGCGACCGGCTTTTTTGGGCCGTATCGCCGGGATTGACACCACCGGGCGCAAATCAAGTTGACGTTCCATCTGAGCGGCAGTTCGCACCACGGGGCGCAGCAAATCCAGCACGAAAGCCAGCGCAATCCCCGCCATCAAACTGCCCAAGGCCCCGGCGATCGCCAGCTTTTGGCGCCCGCCTCCCAAAGGAAGCTCGGGCGTCAAGGCGCGTTCCAGCAGGGTGAACCGCTCGGCCTGCTGGCGCTCGGCAAGGCGCTGGGCGGTTTCAGCCTCGGCCATGCGCTGATTGATGACCTGATATTGTTCCTGCAATTGCTGCAACTGCCGATTATAGCCGCTTAACACGGCCTCTATTTCGGGCGTTGCGGCATCGGTTGCGGTGACGGCGTCGCGGCGTTGCGACAATCCGGCGCGCTGGCTTTCCAGAACCGTAAGCTGTGCGGTCAGGCCATCGAGTTGCCGTCGATCGGTTTCCCTTGGGTTCTTGATCGCGCGGATTTCGGCAGACTGCCCCTCAAGCGCCAAACGCTGCTGCTCCAGTGTGCGCAGATCGGTGTCGAGGTTGATCAACTCATCTCGGCGCGCATCGCGTTGCGCGGGCAGGGTTTCGGCATGGGCGTTTTGATAAGCAGCAATGGTCGCCTCAAGCGTCGTGATTTCGCGCCAGATCCGTTGCTCTTCGCTTTGATAGAATTGCGCATTCTGGTTGGCGCGCGATTGCTGGCCAAGGCTGGATTGATCAAGGATGCCTTGGGCGAAATCATTGGCCACCTGGGCGGCCTGATCGGCGGTGCCGAGGGTGGCGAAGATGATGATGGCGGAAACGGCGGTTTGCTGGCCATAGGCCTGGGCCGCCGCACTGGCCACGGTTTGAAACGTCACCGAGGCGCGCAGCAAATCGACCTTTTTGTCCAGCGAAAGCCCCGGCGCGCCGGCGAAAAGCTGATGCCTGTCAATCACCGCGATCAGGTTTTCGCGCGTGGTCAGGCGTTGCTGAATGGCCTGCAACAGTTGGGCCGAGCCGCTTTGGGCCTCTTGACCATCGGTAACGGTCGAGGATTGCACCTGAATGACCGCAGCGGCCTGATAGCTGGGCGGGCGCGACATCACATAGGCCAGCGTTGCCACCGTGCCTATCACCGCCACCGCCACAATCAGCCAGATGCGGCGGCGGATCAGATTGATCAGTTCTTCCAAGGATTGAATTTGGCCCATGCTCTAGCCCTTGTCGTAGTGCAGGCGTCCGGCGCTGCGGTCTTGGGCGCGGTTGAGCACCACGCCAAGCAGGGGCAGGCGGCCATCCAGCAGTTGCTCGGTTGCGCGAATCTCGGCGGGCGAGGTGCGGGTGCCATCGGTGACCAGCAAAACTGCATCAATGCAGGGGGCCAGCGCCAAGAGATCGTCACTGACCAAAGCCGGTGGCAGATCATAGATCACCACTTCGGGATCAAGATTTTCCAGCATCGAGTCCAGCGCAAGCTGGGTGTCTGGATCATGCAAGCGCTCGGCCGCCATGGCGCAGGGCGCAGAGCTGAAGGCCAGGGCCAAAGTGCGGCCAAAGCGGCGGAAATGCGATTCCAGCGGCTGCTCGCCCGAGAGGTATTCCTCGATCGGATCAAGGTCTTTCACGCCCCAAAGATCGGCCAGCGCCGGGCGGCGCAGATCAAGATCCATCAGCACAGTGCGACTGCTGGCGTGGCGCGCGAGGCTGAGGGCCAGATTGCTGGCCACAAAGGATTTGCCGCAGCCATGGGTGGGCGAGGTGACGGCAATGCGCCGCCAGCCGCGCTGTGCAAGCCCCAGCAAAAGCCGGGTGCGCAGAATGTCAAAAGTGCCGGCAGCGGGGTCAGAGCTGCTTTCGGGCAACAGACCGTTTCCAATCAGGTGATTGGCCGAAAGCGTGACCGGCCCAAGTGATTCCCAGACCCGCGCCGGGTTTACAGCGCTGAGGGCGAGCGGTTGCGAGAAGATCTCGCGCCCGGTGGCAAGATCCAGAGTAACGGGCGGATTGCTGCGGGTTTGGCCCGGACGAAAGACCGAATACCCGGCTGTGCGTTGGCTATGGCCTTTGTCGGCGCGATCCCCTGACATCGCAGAAAACTCCATATCTGCATCCGAATCCGGTTGTGCAGTCAACATCATGTGTCGGGGCATTGGGCAACCAGGCTCCTGCGACAGAGGGACGACCAAGTCCCCGACCGATACGTTTAGGCCCGTTTTGCAACGGGCGCGATGATCGGTTTGAATTCATTGCGGTTTGATCCTTGGGATCAGCCCGATTTATGAACGCGACCGAGCCCCCGCCCAGTTATCGCCTTGATAGCAGAGAACCGTTCAAATTGGAAGGGTTCTGCTGGTGTCGAGGCTGTGGCCAAGCGTGAAACGGGGGGTTAAGCTTGGGCTGTAAGTGATCCTTGGCAAAAGGCTTTTCGGGGGATGGGTGGCGAGATGCCAACGGTTGATGCGATTGTGATCGGGCGCAACGAGGGCGCGCGGCTGTTGGCCTGTCTGGCATCGCTGGCCGGGCAGGTCCGGCGGGTGATCTATGTGGATTCGGGCTCGGGCGATGGATCGGTTGCGGCGGCCACAGCGCTTGGGGCCGAGGTGGTGGCGCTGGATATGGCGCAGCCCTTTACGGCGGCGCGGGCCCGCAATGCCGGGCTGGCCAGAGTGGCCGGTGATCCGCCGCTGTGGGTGCAATTTGTCGATGGCGATTGCGTGCTTGATCCGGGATGGATTGCGGCGGCGCTGGCGGGCTTTGCCGCCCATCCGCGGGCGGTGGTGGTCTGCGGGCGGCGGCGCGAGCGCTTTCCCGGCCAATCGGTTTATAACCGCTTGGCCGATCTGGAATGGGCGACGCCGGTGGGCCAAGCCGATGCCTGTGGCGGCGATGCCTTGATGCGGTTTGCGGCGGTGCAGGCGGTGGCGGGCTATCGCGCCGATCTGATCGCGGGCGAGGAACCCGAGCTCTGTTTGCGTCTGCGCCGGGAAGGTGGCGAGGTGTGGCGGATTGCGGCCGAGATGACGGCGCATGACGCGGCGCTGTTGCGTTTTGGCCAATGGTGGCGCCGCAGCGTGCGGGCGGGCCATGCCTATGCCGAAGGCGCGGCGCTGCACCGCGGGCATTGGCAGGCCGAGCTGCGGCGGGCGCTGATCTGGGGGGCGGTTTTGCCGCTGGGGATTGTTGCGGCGGGCTTTGTGCATCCGGGGCTGTGGTTGGCCGGGTTGGTCTATCCGCTGCAATGGGCGCGGTTGGCGCGTCGCGGTGGCGGGGTTTGGGCGTATTTTACGCTTTTGGGCAAATTCGCCGAGGCGCAGGGGGCGCTGGGGTTTTATTTGCGGCGCGGGATGGGGCGGCGGGCGCGGATCATCGAGTATAAATAGCTAGGCGTTGCGAAGCTTTAGCGCCGCGCGGATTTGTCCGGGCAAGATGGCGGCACAGGCGGCATAGCGCGGGATCAGCCGACGCGGGCTGGAGAGTGCGCGCCAAAGCCATTCCATCGCGATCGCCTGCACCCATTTCGGCGCGCGGTTTTGGGTTCCGGCCAGAAAATCAAGCCCCGCCCCCACCGAGGCAAAGCCAGTGCGTGGGGCAAGCAGGCGGCCACGGGCGGCGAAGGCCTCTTGTTTGGGGGCGCCAAGGGCGATGAAGCACAGGCCGATATCGCGGGCGGCGATCTCACGCAAGAGACGCGTCGCCTCTTCGCCCGCAGGATCAAAGCCCATGGCGGGGGCGATTTTCAGGGTAACGATCAGGCCGGGAATGGTGGACATCAGGTGGTGGCCTGCGGCCTCTAGTGCGGCTTCGGTGCTGCCGATCAAGGCAACGCCCACTCCGGCCTCGGCAGCCGCTTGTGCCAGGGGAAGCACCATGTCAGACCCCGGCACCAGACTGACCGGGCGGCGGGCGAGGCGCGAGAGCCAGACGATAGGGTTGCCATCGGCAACGATCAAATCCTGCGCGGCATAGCTGGCGCGGAATTCGGCGGAGCGGGCGAGTTTCACCAGATGATCGAGATTGATGGTTGCCAGCGCAAAGCCTTGGCGCTGCGCCAGACGGTGTTTGACCTGCGCCAGAAGCGCCGCTGCATTGGCGATATTGACGTTAACGATGCTGCGATCAAAGCTGAATTGCACGAAGGGTTCCCCAAGCGATTGGCGGTGCTATATCACCTTTTCCTATGCCTTGCCGAGGCGTTGATGCCCTGTCAACAGTGTGTTTCCGATGCAAGGTGGGCCGATGGCTTTGGCGGGGCGATTGCGTGGCCGGGGGGCTGTGGTAGGGTGGGGCGTGCAGAACCTCGAACCGCTGCGCCCGAAACAGAAGGTTAGCGCCGCTTTTGCCAAATCCGAACGCCTTTGCCTATCTGATGATTTTGATCTGGCCCGTGGTGGCCTGGGTGTTGTGGACGCGGCTTGATGCCGCGCGGGCGCTGATCTGGACGATTTTGGCGGGCTATCTGTTCTTGCCGCCCTTGACTGGCTTCAACCTGCCGGTGGTGCCGGATCTGGACAAAACCTCGATCCCCAATCTGGTATGTCTGCTGTTTGCGCTGTCGCTGCGTCATGACAAGGTTGGGTTTTTGCCCGACAGTTGGGTGGGGCGTGCGCTGATCGGGGTCTATATCCTTTCGCCCTTTGCAACTGTCTTGACCAATTCCGAGCCGATCCCGATTTTGGCACAGGACGTGCCCGGCTTGCGGATTTACGATTCGGCGGCGGCGGTGATCAATCAGGCCATTTATCTGCTGCCGTTCTTTTTGGCCCGCCGCTATCTGGCCACGCCCGAGGCGATGCGGGCGCTGGTGCTGGCTTTTGTGGCCGCAGGGCTGGTTTATTCGGTGCCGATGCTGATCGAAAGCCGGTTTTCGCCGCAGATGAACGTGTGGGTTTACGGGTTTTTTCAGCATGATTTCAGCCAGACCATCCGCTTTGGTGGCTTTCGCCCGGTGGTTTTCCTGCCGCATGGGCTGTGGGTCGCGTTTTTCGCGTTGATGTGTCTGGTCTGCTCGATGATGTTGTTGCGCGAAGGGCCTGCCGAGCGGCGCCCCAAACAGCTGATGGTGGTGCTTTATCTGCTTTGGATGTTGGTGATCTGCAAAAGCGCGGGTCCGGTGGTTTATGCGCTATGCCTGACACCGCTGGTTTTGCTGGCTGGGCGGCGGTTGCAGATTTACGCGGCGGCGGCGGCTACGGCGGTGGTTTTGGGCTATCCACTGCTGCGCGGGCTGCATCTGGTCCCGATTGACTCGATCATGGCCATTGCCGAGCGGTTCAGCGCGGATAAGGCAAGCTCGCTGGGGTTTCGGATCTTTAACGAAGAGTTGCTGTTAGAGCGGGCGGCGTTGAAGCCTTGGTTTGGCTGGGGCGGCTATGGGCGCAGCCTGTTGTTGAACCCGATCACCGGCCAGATTGAAACCATTGCGGACGGGGCCTGGATCATCGTGTTGGGGATTTATGGCTGGTTTGGCTATATCGCCGAGTTCGGGCTGATTTCCCTGCCGATCTGGCTTTTGGCGCGCGAGGCCATGTCGCAAAAGGCCGAGGTTTTTCCTTTGGCCGGAACGGTTCTGGCGTTGATCCTTGCGACCAATATGGTTGACATGCTGCCCAATGGCACGGATGTGCCGCTGACCTGGCTGATGGCAGGGGCGCTTTTGGGGCAGGCAGAGGCCTTGCGGCGCGCGCGGCTTGACGCGGCATCCGAGGCGCGGCGTCAGGAGCTGCATTCGGGCCATCCAACCCGCACCGTGATCTAGAAAGACCCAAGGGCAAAACTATGAAAATCGACATCGGATTGTTCGTCCACAACGAGGCTGACGGCATTATTGCCATGCTTAAGGAGCTGATGGCGCAAGATATTATTGCTGATCCCGAAATGGATGTCCGGGTTCTGGTTCTGGCCAATGGCTGCAGCGATGATACCGTCGCTTTGGCGATGGCAGCGGCGGGGCCATTGGTGGAAGTGGTCGATCTGGCCCTTGGTGGCAAGGCGCGGACATGGAACCGCTTTGTGCATGATCTTAGCCGTGAGGATGCCGACCATCTGGTCTTTTGCGATGCCGACATCGAATTGCCCGAGCCTGAGACATTGCGCCGGATGGTGGGGCGGTTGGCGGCGCATCCGGAACTATGGGTGTTCAACAGTCGGCCAGTCAAAGACCTTGTGCAGCGGCCGGATGACCTGTCGATGATGGAGCGGATCATATCCTCGGCGGGCGGCGGGCTGGACGATTGGAAATCCGCAATTTGCGGGCAGCTCTATGCAATGCCAGCCAGGAGGGCGCGCAAGTTTCACCTGCCGATTGGCCTGCCGGTCGAGGACGGCTTTTTGCGAGCGATGGTGTTGACCGATGGGTTGACCGCGCCCGAGAGCCCCGAGGCAATGGCGCGGATTGATGGGTTGGACGGGGTTTACCATGTTTACAGGTCCGAGCGACGGATCGGGGTTTTGATTGCGCATCAGACAAGGATCGTGATCGGCTCAGCGGTGAACTTTGCGGTGTTCAGGCACCTTAGGGCTGCACCTGCGGGGCAGCGGCGCTCGATGTTGGCCGAGGCGTCGACCGATGCGGATTGGCTGGCAAAAGTGCTGAAAGCCGGGCTGCCGCGTCTGCCCTTTGGCTATGTGCCGTTTCATTTCCTTTTCAAGCGTCTGGCGCGGGCGTTTTCGCGGCCCAAAGGGCTGTGGCATCCCAAGCGGTTGGCGATTTTGGTCTTGGGATTTGGCTTTGATCTGGTGGTTTATCTGAACGCGCAATGGAAAATGCTGCGCGGCGCTGGATCGGGTTTCTGGTGAAACGCCTCAAATTGGCCGAAATCCTGCTTTAGCACAGGATGTGATACCCTTTGTCGCGTGGTTCCTTGCGCCGCCGGGTAGGAAATGGCGTGGATTTACGGTAATTTGGTGAGGCTTGGCGGGATTTTCGCTGGCTGGGGAAAAACGGATGCGCGACGACATTCTGGATCAGGGCATCGGCGATTCGGATATCGCTGTGGTCGGCATGGCTGCGCACCTGCCGGGGGCCGCTGATATTGGCGCCTATTGGCGCAATCTGGCGGCGGGGGTGGAATCGATCCGGGTTCTGACTGAGGAAGAACTGCTTGCGGCGGGCGAAAGCGCTGCGCGCATGGCCAAGCCGAATTATGTGCCGGTCGCCGCCGTGCTGGACGGCTTTGCCGATTTCGATGCCGATTTCTTTGGCTTTTCCCCCAAAGAGGCGGCGATTCTTGATCCGCAGCACCGCCATTTCCTTGAGGTGGCATGGGAGGCGCTGGAAAACGCAGGCCATCCGCCCGAGAAATTTCCCGGTGCTATCGGGGTTTATGCCGGCTGCGGGATGGGCAGTTATTTCTATTTCAACCTCTGTTCCAACCGCGATCTGGTCGATCAGACCGGCATGTTCTTGCTGCGTCATACCGGCAATGACAAGGATTTTCTGTCGACGCGGGTCAGCCATATTTTCGATCTGAAAGGCCCGTCGATCAATTTGCAGACGGCCTGTTCCACCTCTTTGGTGGCGGTGCATTTTGCGACTCAGGCGCTGCTCAATGGCGAATGCGATATGGCGCTGGCGGGGGGCGTGACCATCGAACTGCCGCAGCGGCGCGGGTATTTGTTTACCGAGGGCGAGATTCTGTCTCCCGATGGCCATTGTCACGCCTTTGATCACCGCGCCCAAGGCACGGTGTTTGGCTCGGGTGCGGGCTGTGTGGTGTTGCGCCGCGCCAAGGACGCGATCCGCGACGGCGATCATATCTGGGCGATTATCAAAGGCTCGGCTGTCAACAATGATGGCGCGGCCAAGGCGGGGTATCTGGCGCCTTCGGTGGATGGTCAGGCGCGCTGCATTGCCGAGGCGCAGGCGGTGGCGGGGGTTGAGGC
>CBDUEF010000071.1:0-9642 GCA_965366095.1 uncultured Cypionkella sp.
CCGACAGCACATAGGTGCCCAGCATGATGCGGCGCTGCACTTCGGGGCCAAAGCCCTCGGCGCGGGTTTTTTCATACATCTCGGTGATGCCATCGCCGGCGTCAAGTTTGGCGCGGTGGCCATAGCGCACGCCGTCATAGCGCGCGAGATTGCTGGAGGCCTCGGCAGGCGCGATCACATAATAGGCGGGCAGCGCGTATTTCGCATGTGGCAGGGAAATATCAACAATTTCGGCGCCTGCGGCTTTCATCATCGCCACGCCATCGGCCCAAAGCGCGTCTATTTCGGCGGGGATGCCGTCGATGCGGTATTCGCGCGGGATGCCGATTTTCTTGCCCTTGATGTCGCCGGAAAGGGCGGCTTCGAAATCCGGCACGGCGAGGGTCGATGAGGTGCTGTCTTTGGGATCATGGCCGCAGATCGCGGTCAGAAAGATCGCGGCATCGCGGACCGATTTGGTCATTGGCCCGGCCTGATCCAAGGAGGACGCAAAGGCCACCACGCCCCAGCGGCTGACGCGGCCATAGGTGGGCTTGATGCCGGTGATGCCGGTAAAGGCGGCGGGTTGGCGGATCGAGCCGCCGGTATCAGTGCCGGTCGCGCCAAGGCACAGATCGGCGGCGACAGCAGCGGCAGAGCCACCGGACGAGCCGCCCGGTGTAAGCTGACGGTCGTCGACCTTCCAGGGGTTGATCACATTGCCGTAACAGGATGTTTCATTGGACGAGCCCATGGCGAATTCGTCCATGTTCAGCTTGCCCAGCATCACCGCGCCCGCGCCAAAAAGCTTGGTCGTCACGGTCGATTCGTATTCGGGTTTGAAGCCTTTGAGGATGTTCGAGGCCGCCTGTGACGGCACGCCTTTGGTGCAGAACAGATCCTTGATCCCCAGCGGAATCCCGCACATCGCGGGCGCATCGCCTGCGGCAAGGCGGGCATCAGCGGCGCGGGCCTGTTCGAGTGCGATTTCGGGGGTTTTATGCACAAAGGCGTTCAGCCCGTCGCCCGCATCAATTGCGGTCAGGCAAGACATCGTCAGATCAACCGCCGAAATCTCGCGTTTGCGCAGGGCATCGCGGGCGGCGGCAATGGTCAGTTGGTTCGCGCTCATTCCACCACCTTCGGCACTGCAAAAAATCCTTCCCGCGCATCGGGGGCGTTTTTCAGGATTTGCGCCTGAATATTGCCATCGGTGACCACATCAGCGCGGCGCGGCAGACGCATCGGCGTCACCGAGACCATCGGCTCAATCCCGGTCACGTCGACCTCGTTCAACTGCTCCATAAAGCCCAGAATCCCCGAAAGCTCGCCCGCCAGTTTCGGCAGATCGGCCTCGGCCACGCGGATACGGGCAAGTTTCGCCACCTTGCGCGCGGTTTCAGTGTCGATGGACATGGCAACCCTCTTGATGCTTTGGCCCCGTTTATCCGCGTGGACCGTCTGCTGCAAGTCGCGACTGGACTGGCGTGGCAAACCGTCTAGGTTTGGGGGAAAGAGGAGGCGCAAATGAAGATCATCTGGCTAGGGCATTCAGGATTTCGCATCGAGATCGAGGGCGCGGTGCTGTTGGTGGACCCGTTCTTGCAGGGCAATCCGATGTTTCCACAAGATCGCCGCGATGAGGCACTGGCAGGGGCCACGCATATCTTGCTGACGCATGGGCACGGCGATCATGCCGCCAATGGGGTGATTATTGCCAAGGAGTTGGGGATACCGATTGCTTGCATCCATGAGCTTGCCGAGATTTTGGCGGATGAGGGGGTGGAAACCATCGGCTTTGGCAAGGGCGGCACGGTGGATCTGGGCGGTGCGCGGGTGACGATGGTGAACGCGTCGCATTCCTCAAGCGTCGATTACAAGGGCGGGCATGATTACGCGGGCGGCGAGGCGGGGTTCATGATCGCGGGCGACGGCCATGTGATCTATGTTTCCGGCGATACCGATATCATGGCGGATATGGATTGGATGGGCGATTACCATCGGCCCGATATCGGGATTCTCTGTGCGGGCGGGCATTACACCATGGACATGGCGCGTGCCGCCTATGCCGCGCGGCGGTATTTCAACTTTACCACGGTGATCCCGTGTCATTACCGCACGTTCCCGATCTTGGCGCAGGATGCGCGCGTGCTGATCGAGGGCCTGCCGGGGGTGAAGGTGATCGAGCCGCAGGTGTTGGAGGCGATTGGGTTTTAGGCGGCGGGCCTGTCAGAGGGCGGCGCCTGACCGCCGGATGGGCGCAGCAACGCTGGTTCTAGGCGCTTTATGGATCAACCTCTCCCCCCGAATTTCTAGGCTCCACCGCATCAAAAGCGCCCGCCCGAGGGGGCGGCCCCCCTTTCGGCGATTGCAAAGGGCAATCGCCTGTCGGGCAACGGGGCGCTGCCCGGCGGCGCTTTGCGCCTTGATTCCGGGCGTAGGAAGTCGGGTGATGATTGTCGGCGGGCGCTGGGGATCGCGCCGCTGTTGCGGTCGATCCCCTTTTCGCGCTTAACGATGGCGCTCCCACTCCTTGCTTGGGGGCGCGCGTTCGGTCAAACCAATATCGCGCCGCAGGTAATCTGACAGCTGGGCGTCAGACGGCGAGCGCTTGCCGGGGTTGGCCCGCAGCACCGCCCACATGAGCCGCAGCTTGCCATAGTGGGCGATCAAAGGTTCAACCGCGTATTGCGGCAGATTGTCATTTCTTGTCATATCGACACATCGCCGCCCCTTGTCGGGCTACGGCGCCTATTGCTGAAGAATGGGTGAAAGCGGGCCGTTCAGGCCGCGATCAAATTCAAACCGGAGGGAAAGACGCCTGAGGCGTCAGCAGGCGGCAAGGCCTGCAAAGCGCCAACCGGGTGAGACCAGAAGGTATCGTATAAACATGTGACGCCTCCTCTTCTTCAGCGTTGCGATGGCCTGACGTTGCACAGATCGCGGCGATTCCCAAGCGAAAGCCGCGACAAACCGCCACAGCCGCGTTTGGTTGTGGCAAGGGCGTCACAGTCAGCGGCGCCCTGCGAAGAAGCCTTTCAACAGCGCCTCGGCCTCTGCTGCAGCGATCCCATCGTAAACCTCGGGGCTATGATGGCATTGCGGATGCGAGAACACCCTTGCGCCATGCGCCACTCCGCCCGATTTAGGGTCAGCCGCGCCGTAGTAAAGCCGCGCGATGCGGGCGGCAGAAATTGCGCCTGCGCAGATCGGGCAAGGCTCTAGCGTGACATAAAGATCATGCCCCGGCAGGCGTTCCGAGCCAATCGCGGCACAGGCGGCGCGGATCACCAGCACTTCGGCATGGGCGGTTGGGTCGTGCAACTCGCGCACACGGTTTCCGGCACGGGCCACCACGCGACCGTCGGGCGAAACCAACGCCGCACCCACCGGAACCTCGGCCCGATCTGCAGCCGCCCGGGCCTCTTGCAGCGCTATTTGCATAAAGGATCGGAAACCCACCCTTGCCCCATCCTCATTGCTCAAATACCTTGGCGCTCCGGGGGCAATGGCCCTCGGGGCTCGCCACCCCGCGCGAAGGATGCCCGTCATGGCCGAAAAGACAAGCCCGCAAAAGGCCAAAGCCGCTGCCACAGCGAAAAAGACGCCCGAAGGCGACAGGATCGCCAAGGTGTTGTCGCGCGCAGGTGTGGCCTCGCGGCGTGAGGCCGAGCGGATGATCGAATTGGGCGAGGTGTCGGTGAATGGCAAGGTGATCACCAGCCCGGCGCTGAATGTCACACCGCAAGACCGCATCACCGTGCGTGGCGAATATGTCGGCGAGCCGGAACCGGCGCGGCTTTGGCTCTATTACAAGCCCGAGGGGCTGGTGACGTCAAATTCCGATGAAAAGGGCCGTGACACGGTGTTTGACCATCTGCCCGAGGAAATGCCGCGGGTGATGTCGATCGGGCGGCTGGACCTGAATTCCGAGGGGCTGTTGCTGCTCACCAATGACGGTGCGTTAAAGCGGCGGTTAGAGCTGCCCTCGACCGGATGGCTGCGCAAATACCGGGTGCGGGTGAATGGCAATCCGGTGGACCCCGATCTGGAGCCTTTGCGCAAGGGCATCGTGGTGGATGGCGAGCGGTTTCAACCGATGGGTGTGATGATCGACCGGATACAAGGCGCCAATGCCTGGCTGACCGTGGGCATCCGCGAGGGCAAGAACCGCGAAATCCGCCGGGCGATGGCGGCGATCAACCTCACCGTGAACCGGCTGATCCGCATCAGCTATGGGCCGTTCCGGCTGGGCGATATGAAGGAAGGCCAGGTTGAAGAGGTGCGCGGCAAGGTCTTGCGCGAGCAGTTGGGCGCGGGCCCGACCGAAGAGGATGCGCCGGTCAAGACCCGCGTGCGGGTGCGTCCGGCCGAAAAGCCTGCGGCCAAACCAGCAGATGCCAAATCGGCGGGTGCCAGGCCGGGCAGCAAACGCCCGTTGCCCAAAGGCGCCGTCTTGGGGCAGTTGGCGCAAACTCGGCCAGAGCCGGGCAAAACCGGCAAGGGCAGGGCCGAGGCCATCGAGGGCGCAAGGCGTCCGTCCAAGCCCAAGCCCCGCACCTCGCCCAGCCGCAACGCGCCCTCGCCGCGAAAGGGCCAATAGGGGGAAGAATCCCCGCTTATTCCCGATCTGCACACTGGTCAGCCCCAAAGCCTGTGCCTATAATCCCTCCAGACACCCGCGCAGGGGTGCTGGTTTTTTGGAAAGTCGCATGTCGGGCAAAGGCCTCCGCAACATTTCGTTTTTCGTGCTGCTGGCGCTGATCCTTTACGTTGCGGTCAGTGGAGCGGGTTGATGGCAGAACGCTTTGGCGGCAAATTCAGCCCGCAAAATTCGGCCCGTCCAGAGGGAGCAGGCCCCAAGGGGCCGGACCAATGGCAAAATCTGCCCAATCAACGATCCGCCGACGAGTCGCGCACCAACTTCTTGTTTATCGCGCCGCTGGTATTTCTGTTTAACGCCTTCAAGGGCGAGCCGCGATCCTTGATCCTTGGCCTTGCCGCCTGTGCGATCCTGCTGTTGGCCGCCTGGCTGACCCGCGAAGGCATCCGCGCGCAGCTGGCTTATGAGGCGCGCAAAATCGCCCGCCGTCCGGCCATTCCGCGCAAGATTTTCGCCGCCGTATTAACGGGGGCTGGCCTGTTTGTGGGTGGCTTGATCGCTCAGCCGGGGCTGCTTTACCCCGCATTGTTCGCAGCCGCTGGCTTCATTGCCCATATGGGCGCTTTCGGCCCCGATCCGTTGCGCGACAAGGGCACCGAGGGCCTTGATGATTTTCAAACCGACCGGGTGGCGCGTGTTGTAGATGAGGCCGAGGCCTATCTTGCGGGGATGAAAGACGCAATTTTGCGCGCAAATGACCGCGCGCTGGAAACCCGCGTGGCGCATTTCGCCGATACCGCGCGCACGCTGTTTCGCGGCGTGGAATCCGATCCCGGCGATCTGACGGCGGCGCGGAAATTCCTGACGGTGTATCTGATGGGGGCCCGTGATGCGACGGTGAAATTCGCCGATGCCTATAGCCCCAGCCGCGATCCGAAAATCCGCGCCGATTACGAGGCGCTGCTGAATGATCTGGAAACCCATTTCGCCGAGCGCACGCAGGCGCTGTTATCGGATACCCACACCGATCTGAATGTCGAAATTCAGGTGCTGCGCGAGCGGCTGCAACTGGAAACCTGAACCGCCGCACCAAAGTCAAATTCTCGCCGAGATTGCATGGCTTTGTGGGGTGAACTCCATGGGGGATGCGATGAAGTTTTTTGTTGGCGTGAGTGTGCTGTTGTTCTTGCTTAACCCGGTGGTGGCAGCACAAATGATGCCCTTGATCATCGGGCTGGCGGTGATGACACGGTTAGCTCTGCGCGCTGTCAAACTCTACATGGCCGGAAAACCTTTGGCGATCATGGGGTATCAAGTGCTGTCCCCGAAAATCGACCAGATCACGCAAACCGCCCAGCGCTCGGTTCAGGAAGGCCCGATCCAGCGCGGCTTTGCGGCGCAACTGGCCTTTCCGGCGCTGGCGCTGCTGATCCTGTTTGCGGTGACGGGGGTTCGGCTATGAGCATGCTATCAGATCGCTCCGAATTGGCCGAAAAGCTGTTGCCTGCCAAGGGCTTGTTTCACCGAACCTCTAGCGCCTCGGCCCGATCACAACATGGGCGGTTGGCGCTGCATGTGCTGCCCTTGCCGCTGTTGCTGCGCGGGATGCAAAATTCGGGCGCGGCACTGGTGGCGGTGGCAATCGTTGCGCTGTTCATCGCGTCGGTCTGGGTTTTGGGCGAAGGGATGCGGGCCGAGGATGATTGGCGCGCCCGCGCCGTCGCCAAGGCCCCGCGCATGAAATTGAAGCTGGTATCGGCGTTGATGATGGGGGCGGCGGTCGGGCTGTCGTTCATCACCGGCGGCACCGATGTTTTGGGAAGTGTTTTGGGCGGTGTGCTGGCCGCTGGCCTACATCTGACCAGTTTCGGCATCGACCCGATGCGCGACAAACAAGGCGAGGGCATCACCGCCTTTGAGGCCGAGCGCATCGACGGAATGAGCGATGCACTTGAGCCACATCTGGCCAAGATTTCGGCCTCTGCCGAGCAATCGGGCGATGTGGTGTTGCGCAGCGAGGCGCGGGCGCTGAACCGCGTGGTGAACCAGCGGATGCAGGCGCTGAAATCTGATCCGGTGGCGGCGGCTTCGGCGCGCAAGATGGTGGCGGTGTGGTTGCCTGCGCTGGCGACAGCGCTGCAACAGGGCGTGCAGCTTGAGGCGGTCTCGCATAGCGACGAGCGGGTTGATCGCTTGGGGGCCGCGATGGCGGATGTGCGGCTGCGGATCGAGGCGATGGTGGTGGTCACGCAGGCCCATGCCGATCAGCGGCTGGAAAGCGATCTGGCGGCTCTGCGGTCGGCCTTGGGGTGATTTCGGGGACTGGTCGGCAGAATTCCCCCCCATTTGGTAAAACTGTCGCTGGAATAAGTCGCGCGTAAAGTGCAATCTAGGCCCAAAGGCGCCGAAGGGCGCAGTCTTTGGAGAGTGACCGCATGTCCGAAACCATCCAGTCCACAGCCGCCACTGCATTGGCGGAAATAGAAAAAGTCACCGCGACAATCCTGCCGGAACCCGGCAAAGAGGTGGTCGCCCTTGAGGCAGCCTCTGCCCCGGTGGCCGCCGATATCAAAAAGCGGATGGATGAGTTGGACATGTCCAACACCCAGTCGATCATCTCGTTCGGATCTGCCGCGCAGGCCGAGTTGCAAGTGATCAGTCAAGAAATGCTGGCGGGGGTGAAGAACAAGGATGTGGGGCCAGCGGGCGATTCGCTGCAAAACATCGTCACCACCATTCGCGGCTTTTCGGTTTCGGAGCTGGATGTGCGCCGCTCGCGCAGCTGGTGGGAAAAGCTGCTGGGCCGCACCGCGCCTTTTGCCAAATTCGTGGCACGGTTTGAAACCGTTCAGGGCCAGATCGACAAGGTTACAGATGACTTGTTGATGCATGAGCATACGCTGCTAAAAGACATCAAAAGTCTTGACCTGCTTTATGCCAAAACCCTGACGTTTTACGATGAGTTGGGGCTGTATATCGCCGCAGGCGAAGCCAAGCTGAAGGATCTGGACACCACCACTATTCCGGCGAAAGAGGCCGAAGTGGCTGCCACCCCCGAGGCGGATCAGGTGAAAAAGGCCCAGGAATTGCGCGACATGCGCTCGGCCCGCGACGATCTGGAGCGCCGGGTTTATGATCTGAAACTGACACGTCAGGTCACCATGCAATCGCTGCCCTCGATCCGCTTGGTGCAGGAAAACGACAAATCCTTGGTTACCAAGATCAACTCGACTTTGGTGAATACCGTGCCTTTGTGGGAAACCCAACTGGCGCAGGCGGCGACGATCCAGCGCAGCAAAGAGGCGGCCGAGGCGGTCAAATCGGCCAATGATCTGACCAATGAATTGCTGACCGCCAATGCCGAAAACCTGCAACAGGCCAACCGCGTGGTGCGCACAGAGATGGAGCGCGGCGTGTTTGACATCGAGGCGGTGAAAAAGGCCAATGCGACGCTGGTGGCGACGATTCAGGAAAGCCTGCAAATCGCCGATGAGGGCAAGGCACGGCGTGCCGCGGCCGAGGTGGAACTGACCAAGATGGAGGCCGATCTGCGCGACACGCTGTCGGCGGCCAAGGCCCGCAAGACCGGCCTTGGCGAAACCGTAGGGGGCGCTGCCTAGGCCATGAAGATGCCGGCGCATCTGCTGACGTGTTTGCACCCCTTGCCGGTTTGGCTGGGGGCATTGGCGCTTGCGGCTTGTGTCTCGACGCCTGCGCCAGTGAAGGTTGCGGCCCCGGTGGCGCGACCCGCAGCGCCGGTTGTTGCCCCGGTGGACACTCCGGCCAGTGCTGCCGCGCGGGTATATTATGCGCAGGTGCAGCAGGCTTTACTGTCGCAAGGCATGTTGCGCACCGATGGCGGCGGGGCGGATACGCCCTTCAACGAGCGGATGCTGGCCGATAATTTCATCCGCATCGCGCTTTATGATGAATATGACCGCACCGCCACGGGCACCTTTCAACGCCAGACCGCAAGCGAATTGCGCCGCTGGGTGGCGCCGGTGCGGGTTGCCTTGCGCTTTGGCGCTTCGGTGCCTGCCGACAAGCGGGCCAGCGATACCGCGCGGGTTGGCTCTTATCTGGCACGATTGGCGCGGATCACCGGCCATCCGGTGGGGCTGAGCGATTCCAATCCGAATTTCTTTGTCTATGTCGTCTCCGAGGATGAGCGCCGCGCTCTGGGGCCGACAATGGCCAGCGCCCTGCCGCAACTGACAGCGACAGATGTTGCGGGCGTCACTGATATGGCGAAGTCGACATATTGCATCGTTTACGCGCAGTCGGATGGCAAATCTGGCGTCTATACCCGCGCCTTTGCGGTGATCCGCTCTGAACATCCGGACCTGTTGCGCCTGTCCTGTTTCCATGAGGAAATCGCCCAAGGCCTTGGCCTGCCCAATGACAGCCCGCTTGCCCGCCCCTCGATCTTCAACGATGATGAGGAGTTCGCCCTGCTGACCCGGCAGGACGAGGCGATGCTTCGGATGCTTTATAACCCCGCGCTGCGCCCCGGCATGACCCTGCCCGAGGCCCAGCCCATCGTTTCAACCCTTGCCGCCGCTCAGATGGGCGGGGCAAGTTGACCCTATAGGAGTTCGTATGGTGTTCGGTTTTCTCAAAGGCGAATTCATTGATGTGATCTCGTGGCTGGACGACAGCCGTGACACCATGGTCTGGCGGTTCGAGCGCCATGACAATGCGATCAAATACGGTGCCAAGCTGACGGTGCGCGAAGGCCAAGCGGCGGTGTTTGTGCATGAGGGCCAGTTGGCGGATGTGTTCACCCCCGGCCTTTATGTGCTTGAAACCAACAACATGCCGATTCTGACCACTTTGCAAAATTGGGACCACGGTTTTCAAAGCCCGTTCAAATCCGAGATTTATTTCGTCAACACCACCCGCTTCAATGATCAAAAATGGGGCACGAAAAACCCGATCATCTGCCGCGATCCGGAATTTGGCCCGGTGCGGCTGCGGGCCTTTGGCTCTTATTCGATGCGGGTCGGTGATGCGGCGAAATTCATGACCGAAATCGTCGGCACCGATGGGGAGTTTACCGC